>JAGQKG010000297.1 GCA_020430245.1 Nitrospira sp. | reverse complement strand
CCTGAGCCGTCTCACGATTGGTTATCCCTGCTTTTGCATACAAAATACGAAGATGGAACCGGAATGACGGACAAGCAAATCAGTGACGAATTTTTGACCCTCTTTAGTGCAGGATATGAAACTATCGGGGAAGCTTTAACCTGGACCTGGTATCTGCTCTCACAGCATCCGGAAGTGGAAGCCAGACTCCACGAGGAACTTCGCGAAGTGCTAGGCGGTCGTGTCCCAGGTGCTGATGATTTATCTAAGCTTCGTTATACTGGAATGATCCTAGCTGAGTCGATGCGCCTGTATCCCCCAACGTGGATTTTTATCCGCATGGCTCGCCAAGATGCTGTCCTTCCAAGCGGCTTCACCATTCCTGCCGGTTCCAAACTATACCTCTGTCAGTATGTCATGCATCGGAATGTCCGGTATTGGCCAAATCCGGAACGCTTTGATCCGGAACGTTTCACCGAACAAGCCATAAAAGCACGAACCAAATTCGCGTATTTTCCGTTCGGAGGGGGGATCCGGGTCTGTATCGGCGAAGCGTTCGCCAAAATGGAATGCATCTTGGCGCTGGCCTATATGGCTCAGCGGCTCGCTCTTACGTTATTGCCGGGGCAATCAATTGTACCAAAACCCCACATGACTTTACGTCCCAAAAAAGAAATTATGATGCGGGTACAAGAGCGGGATCAACGAGAGCTCATATCCCAGGTCTAAGGTGAAAAACGGGAAAATGATGAATACGCCTTGATGTCCCAATTGCATTTTCCGGAAGACCAACAATCCATGTCTGTTGAGGGGCGAAATGACACTCTGACTCAACTCAAAATTCTCTTTGTCATTGATAGTTTGGGTACGGGGGGAGCTGAGCTCGACCTAGCTGAAAAGTTGCCTCATCTTCGTAATCTTGGGGTGGTCATCATCGTAGTAAGTTTTCGTCACCGGCAGGAAGGAGTTCAGACGGCGCTTCAAGGCCAGGGATTTGATGTGAGAATTTTGCCTGACATGGGGCTTATCAGGCGGACCGCAGCATTGCGACAGATTATTCGAAATGAACAACCGGACCTGATCCAAACAGTGTTGTTCCATGCCGATATCGCGGGCCGGCTGGCCGCGATCGGAACTTCCGCCAGGGTTGTCAGCCGGCTTGTCAACACGGATTACGATTTGGTGCGGCTTAAGGATCCAAAAATCAACATACTAAGATTCCGCCTGGCTCGATTTATCGACGGTTGGACGGCCCGACACCTGACGCATCATATTTACGCTAACTCGAATGTGGTGAAAACGGCGGCCATTAGCCATCTGGGAATTCCATCGGAGAAGATAACGGTGATCAAAGAAGCTCGTGACGCAGCACGTTTGGGAAAACCGTCCATTCAACGGAGAAATAGAGCTCGATCAAGTTTAGGATTGGATGAAGGTCAGAGGGTGATCGTTACCATAGGACGACAGGACTTCCAAAAAGGTCAGCGATATTTGCTGGAGGCTATGGCCATGCTGGTCTCGAAGCACCCGAATCTTGTACTCCTCGTGGCCGGCCGGTCGGGAGACGTCTCGGGTGAACTTGAAAGTCTCCGACATCGTCTTGGGTTGCAAAATCGGGTGCATTTTCTTGGACACCGGGAGGACGTTCCCGAAATCCTGGCAGCGGCGGATCTTTTTGCCTTTCCATCCTTCTATGAGGGGCTTCCCGGGGCCGTGATTGAGGCAATGGCATTGGGATTACCCATCGTAGCTTCGGATATTGACCCAGTCCGGGAGACGGTGGAGGTGGGCCAGAACGCGATTCTGGTGAAGCCCGCCTCACCTGTCGAACTCGCGTCTGCCATTGAAGATATTCTGATGGACCGCCAGAAGGCGCATGTCTTGGGTGCGCGAAGCCGGGAGATCTACGAAAAACGGTTTACTCTTGAGCAGAGCCTGGGTCGTTTGATGGAGTTTTATCGACAAGTCGTGTCCATGATCTGAAGAAACCCCTTTTCTAAAGAGAAAGATGGGTACAAAACGTCAGGGTCGATTGAAAATAGATTTGATTGTTTGTGGACTATTGGAGTCAAGATCATGACTCAGCACTGTGAGCCAGTCATGTCGGTAATCCTCGCAACCCCGGATTGCTATGAAACTATCCGAAAAACCATCAAACATCTTCGCACTCAAACAGTCAGGCACCAACTTGAGATCATCATTGTTGCCCCGTCTATCTGTTCGCTGAATCTGAATGAGTCCGAACTCAAGGAGTTTTGTCGGGTTCGTGTTGTAGAAGTGGGTCGAGTGTCCTCGATCGGTTCGGCAAACGCCAAGGGCATACAACAGGCAAGCTCGCCTTTAGTCGCCTTAGCAGAAGATCATGCTTTCCCCGCACCGGGATGGGCGGAAGCTCTGATTGTCGCACACCGTCATCATTGGGCGGCAGTAGGTCCGGTGATTCACAATGCTAATGCACCCAAGAACGTCATTGCCTGGGCTGATTTCCTGATTGGGTTTGGGGAATATGTTGTTCCTGGTGTATCGGGAGAAGTGGAACGCCTACCGGGAAACAATAGTAGCTATAAACGAGAAATTCTTCTCGATTACGGCCCTAACCTGGAAACTATGATGGAGACTGAGACCCTCATCCACCAGGATCTTCGGAAAAAGGGATATCGGCTTTTTCTAGAATCTTCGGCACAAGTCTCTCATCTCAACTTTGAGCGAATGAGTTCGTTTATCTCTGTCAAATACCTAAGTGGGCGAACTTTTGGGGCTGCTCGAGCAGGAGGTTGGAGTCTAATTTACCGACTGTTCTACGCGTGTGGTACCCCCTTGATTCCTCTGGTTCGATACTGGCGGTTAAAAAAGCGATTGAAAGTTTTCCGTGAACACTACCAATTGCCTTGGGGAGTGTTGCCAATGGCCTGGTGTGGATTATTGGTTAGTGCCACTGGAGAGATGATCGGTTGTTGTTTCGGAGCCGGACAAGCGGTAGAAAAACGGGCCAAATTGGAATTTCATCGTCTCCCGCATTTGAAAAAACCACGCAGATCTTTAGAAATACCTATATGACTCTACCTTTAACATTTTCACAGGGCATACCTGATGAAAGGCCTTGAGTGTCGTCATGAGATCTTCCCTACTTTTCAAACTCTGAGCACAAAAATATGAGAAAGTTTCAAGAAATGGCAGGACCTTTGAAACAAAATTTAGGGACAAGCAATCCCAATGTCAGTGTGGTTATTATATCCAATTGCGTTGCCGGAGGTTCGAAAATATGGAATGATCTGTGACG
>JAGQKG010000296.1 GCA_020430245.1 Nitrospira sp. | reverse complement strand
CGACGACTCTCTACTTCTGCTGGGGTATCACCAAACGGGAAGTGGGATTTTTTGCCGTTCGTGCCATTGGCGATGCCAATAGCATAATAGGCTTGATCAAGGGAGGATCTGAGATTGTTCAGTATGTCAAATGTGATACCCGCTAGCGGTTCCGGCAAGGGCTTTTTCAGTCTAATCTTATGTAAGTCATAATCGCTTCCAGGGACCTGTTCCATAACAGCCTGAAAGGGCTTTGAACTGTAAAAGGCATCAAGCTCGCATTCCAACGATGCCATGTGACGTCGTGCATGTGCGAGGCTATATCTGGAGCTAGAGAAGGGATCGGACATGTTGATCGACAAAATTTAGAAGACTTTATATTTTTGATTTAATGTGTCGTGTGGCACGGAATCTAAATGCAACTCCTTATGATGTCAACCATTTTCCTTATTCCAGAGCTTCATTAAACGAAGGAGGAAACCTCCTTACGAGTCTGCAACTGGAATCGGAATTGAACTCAGGTTGAGCTTGATGGAAAGACCTAATTGTCCAACACTTGCTGGAATGCGGAACATTCCATCTCCCCCATTATCTCCTACTCTCAAAATTTTACCGGGCTAAACGGATTTGAATCCTATTGAAACGATTCTTCAGGTCTTCCGGGCCAGACGGTTGCTTTGGCTGGAAATTCTCTTTAACGAACAACTTGACCTCAAGCCGTGGCAGAAACATTCTGAGCTTCAGGACGCCTATCAGAAAGCTTGCCAATGGTTCACCACGTACAGAAGTTTGATTCAATCCGTGTTACCTGGTGTCTCACTCCCTCCTGACTCAGGCAACATTGACCAGCGAAAATAACGAAGGTTTGCGGTGGGTATTCAATTTATAGCTCCTAGTTCTTCCCCACCTAATAGTATTTCCGAATAATTTCTCACAGATTTGAACGCATCATTCTATTATCTGGGGGTGATTGGCCTATTCGAGCTTGCCGGGTTTCGCCCCGGCAGGCGAGGCCCTTTTGTTTCGGCAAAAGGGCCCAAAACCATTGACGCCCCGTCTGGCTCCATTGAGAGGACGGACGCTAGCTTGCGGAGGGCGGACCAACTCGCTCCGCTCAAACAAGGCCCGCCAGCAGATTAGAGCGTCCCTCCTTGGGCCAGACGGCAGGCGTCGGGCTCAAGAAAGTGGCGAGTGGAAGAGTTTATGAATATCTTGATTTATGATTTCTATGGAGTTAGGGACGAGTTGCCACAATGTTGCTCGCGCAGGGCGAGGGCTTCTGACATCCATTCTTGAAATTGTTTGATGCGGGTCCCGTGGCTGGGGTGGGTGGACATGAATTCGGCCGGTTGCTTCCCTTGACTCATTTCTCCCATGCGCTCCCATAATTTCGGTGCTTCTGTGGGATCGAAACAGGCACGGGCGACAAACAGCAATCCCATATAATCGGCTTCCGACTCGTGGTCGCGGGAAAAGGGGAGGAGCACGCCATATTGTGCGCCGACTCCTAATGCGCCCATGACCATCCTCTGTGTATCGTAATCCATATCGCCCACCGCCACCGTGGCGGCGATGGTGCCCATCCGGACTAATTTTTGATGCGCCATGCGCTCGGCCCCATGACGCGCGATGGCATGGGCGATTTCATGACCCATGACGACGGCTAATCCGTTTTGGTTTTCCGTAACCGGAATGAGTCCGGTATACACGGCGGTTTTCCCACCCGGTAAGGCAAAGGCATTGGCCTGTTGTGATTGAATCACATTAAATTCCCAATCGAATCCGGGATCCACATCGGTTGCCGCGTTTGCCAGACGGCGTCCGATGGTTCGGACCAGATCCACGACCGGCCCTTCGGGAATGACATCCGATTGACTGAGGATTTCTTGATAGGACTGGAGCCCCAAGGCCATTTCCTGCTCGTGGGTCATGTCCACCAATTGCGATCGGCCGGTCAGTGGGACAATTTCTTGGTTTGAGACGTAAAAATACAGTCCGTATATTGCGAACAAGACGAGCGGGATGAGCCGCATTTTCCAACTCATGCCGCCGCGAGGTCGTCCGCCTATTCCCCTATTTCTCCCAAATAGTCCGAATCGCATTTTTGTTCTCTCCGGGGGCTCGATCAAACAGTATCGCTAAAAAAATTCTGCGGTAGAATACATGGGGAGGCGGTGAAAGCTTACTGGAAACCAGCCAAGAGAGGCTAGCGTTGATAATCCTGAAATCGGCATGCGTGTATTCTGCATGATGGTCACCTTGGAAAGGGAGAGGCGATGAATACTGAGGCAACCCAAGTCGTGGTTTCACGGCGAAAGTTTAGTAGAAAACAGGTTATTCTTTTTATCGGGCTTGCGGTATTGGCCACGACGTTGGGTGTCGTATGGTGGATGAACCAGTACGTCTATGCCACGATGTTTGAGCCGACCCGATTGGGTGAGGGGGAGCAGCAGGTTTTGAATGCCAAAATGGCTCGATTGCTCCAGAGAAGCGATGCTGGTTCAGCCGTTCCACAATCTTCCATGCTCACCAACACCTCCCCTCTTGAGCCAGTCCCGTATACTGAAAATGACGCGAATCGGCAGATTCAGTTAAGCGAGCGGGAGATGAATGCGGTGATTGCCACGGATTCGTATATGGCCAGACGCGTGGCCGTCGATTTGGCGGATGATCTCCTGAGTGTCCAACTGGTGGTTCCGATTAATCACGAGATGCCCATCGTGGGTGGAAAGATGTTGAAACTTAATTTTGGACTGGAGCTCAGTTATACCAATGGGAAGCCGGTGGTGGCGATGCGCGGTATCAGCCTCGGTGGCATTCCGCTTCCCAGTGCCTGGTGGGGAGATATTAAAAACACCAACCTGGTGGAAGAATTTGGTGGCTCCGGTGGTTTGTGGGATCAATTTTCGAAGGGAATCAAGGATCTGAAAATCCAGGATGGTCAATTGTCTGTCATGTTGAAAGAGTAGCTGTCCCCATCACCATTGCAAGCCTGTTCATCCCCCTTGAACAGGCCCCAATTTCAAGAATTTCGGAAACGTAGTCTCTCTCCCTTCGACTTTCGTGCCACTCCAAGCGAAAAGGATTATCCCACCCGTTGCTGTTCATCTCCAGTTCTTTGAGTTGAGGTGTTCCCTGCCGGCTTGGAGTTCCTGTTCTCCGGTTGCTGCTTTTTTGTGGTTCCGTCTCCGTTTTTGTCTTTTATGCCATCTTCAATCCTTCGGATAGTATTCCCCCTCTTTCTGCCCCATGCCCAGGGCAGTTGGGAAGATTCTGAGCTTTCATGTTTTTAGGAATACGGTTGGCGAATCTCCAGGCCTTGGT
>JAGQKG010000295.1 GCA_020430245.1 Nitrospira sp. | reverse complement strand
AAAGCATCATCAAAAACCATGACAGCTTTTGAATGAAGCGAGACCGATGGGCAACGTACCTGGTGCATCCAACGTGTCGGCGGGGCATCTGCTGGTGTATCCTTACTCCGGGGCCAAGGGGATATATTAAATCAGAAAAAACCAAAATGGGCGATGATACGATGAGTGACGGAAGGTTGGAAGATTTACATCGCCCACAGGCTCTGAAAGTAGATTTTCTTAAACATAAGTTAGAGCGATACTGCGGCCAAGAAGTCCGGGAGGCACCACCTCGGTCAGCAGGTATTCCCGAAGTAGTCTCCGGAAACCACGGCCGATTCAGGCACGCCCAGTAGGGCGAACAAGGCTGAAAGGGTTTGGGCCAAACCGATTGTCCGGTGGCTAATGCAGTGACCCGATAACCCACCCAGGCTCATGGGTGCTTCCGTTCGATATGGTATCCAAAGACATTCCCGCCTAATTTCGAAAGAGTGCCAGATCTTTCTAGTCAGAAATTCGGTTAGCGGCTAAAAATATTTGGTAATCAACAACTGACTGGGGCTAGGAATTCCAGTTGTGATTATATGGCCCAATATAATATGGGTTCACCAGTTTGGCGCTGTAATAGAGCCTGTATTTCGCGCCATCGCCAGCGAAATCTAAATGATTGCCGACCTCGAAGTATTGCTGATACTCTGGATGCATCTCTGGTCGTGCAAAACCCTGCAAGCCCTCGTGTACGGCTTTCAAGTGAGAGTCCCACGACTTCCAGAAGGAGGACACTAGCTGATCATATGTCCAGAGGACCGTATGTTGTCCGATGAAGTCATCAGGATCGGCTGCCTCGTATAGCAAGGCGACGACAAGACCTACCTGTTGACCAAATTCCCCTGCGAGTTTTTGGGTTCCCTCGTCATCCGACAATTTGGCCGCGACCCACTCTGCCGTTAGTTGACCCAGTCTTCCCCAAATTGCACGTGCTTGCTCGTCATCCGAATTATCCTGTTCGAATAGTGCGACGTTGAAACCAATGGTTTCGCCAGGTGTCACTACCACCGCCTGATCATTAGGGCCCACGGGAGTAATGCCAATGGGACACCAATTACCCGTGGTTCCCTTGACCCCAGTGAACAGAGGCTTAGGCCACCACACTGGCCAGCAACCGATTTTACTCGAAATGCCAGTGGCCGCGAGATAGGGTTCGTCTACAACTTCATTAGTCTCGGAGCATCCAAGGCATTCAAAATCGACCCGGAAATAGAGGGGTTTTGAAAGGGATGGGCTGGCTCCACGACTTTCAGGCTCTGGTGGTATGACCTTGATCTGTGGCGGGGGCGGAATGATGCGGTAGACTTCTACTGTGTTCGATGGCCTACCAGCTGGCATAGTCGGTATTGTGGCCATCAGCGGAACAACACGAAGGTAGTAATCAGGTTTAGTCTTCCCTTTTGAACTGGGTTTTTTAAGACGACCAGCTATCGAATCGGTTAGTCGCAATTCTTGCCAAGACAATAGGAATTCGCCTTGCGAGGGAAGTAACACGGTCCTCACGAGACCTGGTGGCGTCATGAAGTCCCCTGTCTCAGGGGGAGGAAATGGTACATCGGAAATCTCAAGACGCCCTGCTGTAGCCAAAGGTGAGGTAGAGCGCCATTTCATCCACATTGTGTCACTAATCTTTATTGGGGTGAAACTTTCGATCTCACCCATCGGCTGAAAAAGAAGTGTCTCATGATTCGTGGCATGCTCGACTTGTCCAGTACGGGCATTGTCCCATCGAGCGACATTGAGAGCAGATTCGACAATGGCCCCTATGCTGGCTGCTTCCGAAGTCAGATGAAGATCTGTACCGGTTTCTGCAAGCGATACAAGGAGGCGTGTTTTCGCGTCTGCCAGCACCGCCAACTCGTCCGATGGATTATAGCGCCGCAATTCTGGCCTGCCTTTTCGTGGCGCACCGACGCCCTTTTCGAATAACGCCTCGGTTGCATTCAGAAGCTCCCGGAGAATAGAGATCTGAGGTGCTGCCTCACGACCTAACTTCTGTCGCACCACATTTACCATTGCATCAATGATCTTCCGGCGCGTTTCCCTGTCACTCATGGCAGACCTCTCTTATTTCTTAGAAATAATGAGTTGAATATCGATCAGCGGTATACTACATCTATTTAGGGTTAGCTGTCTTTCCTTATAATATAAGCCGACATTTCCCATATGAGCTTGAGAATTCATAGAAATCAACCCTTTCCCAGGGAAGACTTCTCTTGCGATCAAACTGTTCCTTTGAATTGGCCTCAAAGTGTCCCATTTTTTGCCAATTTAATCAATGATCGAGGTTTGCCATCGGAGCATAAACGGCCATCGAGCATTTGTCGACACACCACTCCTCTCAAAATTGACTGTCAACAGTCTCTGTTGTCTCGGCTTACCCCGTCTCTGACACCAGCCGCAGCCGGTCAATCTTGTGCAAGATCGTCGCAAAGAGCTCTCGGGGCACTGTGACCTCGGCCAATTGAAACGTGAGCGATTGGGCATGGCGGACGACCTTGCCCCCAATCTTGATCAATTTGTCCCGAAGGGTGGTGAGGGTCCACTGTTGTATTGGTCGTGGGAGTGCCAGCCGTCGCAAAAAGTTTCCCAGATTATAGGCTAAGGCAAACAGTTGGAGGCGGACGGCATTGTCTCGGAAGGCATGGCAAGACAGGCGGGTCCAGGTCAGGGCAAGTTGGCCTTTCTTGATCCACTGCTCTGCCGTGCCCCGTTGGTTGTAAAAGCGAACCAGCCGCTTGGCCTGCCAGTTGAGATTCGTGACAATAAACCCGATGCGGGGAAACAGTTCCCCCGCATGCCATGCAACCTTGGCCACGACCCGGCGAGCTTTTGTCCAACTGTGAGCTTGATACTGAAACGATTCGTACACGACTTTCGGCTTGACCGAGGGACGTCCCACCGGCCGAGTGGTGAGATGCGCAATGTGTTGATGCAGGAGGTTGTTCTCTTTGAGGCGGATCGCATAACAAAAGCGTTCTTCTTCGAGAAACTCGTAAAGTTCCGGAGTGGCAAACGCCGCATCGCCCCGGAAGAACCGTTCAAGAGTGTGATCCCGGTATCGTTTGACGACCGGTTCCAACACGGAGCGCCAGTCATCCGCACTATGCACATTCCCAGGGCGCAACAGGGCCCGTTCCATGTCCCCGTCTTGATTGAAGCAGAAGAGCGGATGGTAAACACGTGCGGCCAAAATGCCCGTTATACGCTGAGCCTTCCTGCCGCCCGTGCGTCGGGCTTTCGGAACTATCCATATCCAGAATCACGCGGGTCTTCGGACGACGGACAGCGACCTGATCCACCC
>JAGQKG010000294.1 GCA_020430245.1 Nitrospira sp. | reverse complement strand
CTCCACGGCATAAAAGTCGGAGGTGACGCCGAAGATCCGGTGTTTACCTGCAACCCCGGCTTGCAATACATCAAGGACACCAACACCGCGCACCAGGCTTACACCGGCGGGGTTGTCGGGGGAACGGCTTGGCTCTTTACCAGACCTGAGTGGGAAGATGCACTCGATTTCTTGTTTATCGATGAAGCCGGACAGGTTGCCCTCGCCAACGCCATCGCCATGGCTCGATGCGCGAAGAACCTTGTCCTTCTGGGTGACCAAATGCAACTTGAACAGCCGGTGCAAGGCTCTCATCCCGGCGATGCGGGTCTTTCGGCCCTCCAATACGCACTCAAAGACCTGGAAGCCAGCCAACCCGATTCTCCTATCATGCATGCCGTGATACCTCCGGACTACGGGCTTTTCCTCAGGGAGTCCCGCCGGATGCATCCGGACATTTGTCGCTTCATTTCGGAGAGCTTGTATGAAAGCCGCCTTGGATCACATCCCGACTGCGCCCGGCAGAAGATCGCGGTCCCGCCTGAAGCCTACAGCCTCATCATCAGAGAAAACGGCATCATCTTCAGCGGCGTGGAGCACGATGGCAATATCCAACAGAGCGATGAGGAGATTGAACGGATTTTAGGAATCTACCATGAGCTGCTGGGACGCCCCTACACCAACAAAGACGGCATCACCAAACCCCTCGAACTTCAAGACTTTCTTTTCATCGCGCCCTATAACGCCCAGGTTCGGGCCCTTCAGGTCGTCCTCCCTGACAATGCACGCATCGGAAGCGTTGACAAATTTCAAGGACAGGAAGCTCCTGTCTGCATCCTGTCACTCTGCTCCAGTTACGGTGAATACGGTTCACGCGGACTGGCCTTTATCCTTGACCGGAACCGGGCCAATGTAGCCATCTCCCGGGCGCAATGCCTGGCCATCGTGGTTGCTGATCCCCGAATCGCCGGCACTCCTCCCGGCTCCCTTGACGACATGAAACTCATCAACCTGTTTTGCAAGTTGACCGATGCTTCATATTCCACATGAAACCATATCCCCCAGCACCTCCATGACAACCTCCTTAAATGGACAGATCATTTATCTTAAATGCTACAAGGTTTTCACCCCCTAGAGGTAAAATGACAAAACTTCATCGTATTGTTTTAGTCCGAACAAGCCGCCGACCATTAAACCGGTAAGCCCGCTACTTCTCTTCCACAGCATGGGTAGATGGAACATCAATGGTGAGTTTGACGGGAAAGAGGGTGCGGGTATCGGAGCGGTGTCGAACTTCCTGTAGAAGCGTGTCAAGGCCAGGCTCAAGCATTCCTGTAAAAGACCTGTCCCCATTTGTTTCTACAATAACGGGTTTGGAAAAATCCACCAGGTCCTGATTCAGAAACAGGGTAAAGCGGCGAATCCGATTGGTACTCACCACAATCTTGTTGGGTGCCGTGACCTGGGCATGCAATTTAGCGTATACCCCTCCGGCAATAAACTCATCGCGGCTGTCAATCAGGTTTTCGGTAAAAGCGGCAATCTGTTCCGTGATATCGATCCGCACCCACCAGAAGGCCGTGAGATGGGTCGCATCCCGAACCAACGAGATGCTCTGTGGCAATGGCTCTCGTTGTCGGCCGTCAAACCAGGCGATCAGTTCCGGCAAGGCTTGCCTGGGAAAGAAATGCCCTCCCGCTTGGGGATGCGTCCAGGTGTGCTCCTGATACTGATAAGGAATCCCGCGACGCTCCATCTCCTTGACCAAATCGCGACTCAACTGCACCGGCATAACCTGATCCTCAACGCCGTGTATGACATAGACGGGGGTGTGCACCAAATTTTCCACGAAGGGAAACAGCACATCATCAATCCCGCTGGCCATCGGCGCGATACCTGCAAAGCGATCCGCATGATGCATTCCGATAATCCAGGTTCCAATACCGCCATTGGACATGCCGGTGAGAAAGATCCGATCCGGATCTATATGGTAGTGGGCTTGAACATCATGTAAGACCTCTAACACCAGGATCTCGCCGTATCTGGTCCACCAAGACCCCATGGTCACCGACGGACAAGCCAGAATATATTTCTCACCCAACCGTGGCATCCAGCGATCCAGGTAGGCTGCTCCAGTAAATCCTGCCCCATGCAAACAGAGAATTAATGCGTAAGGCTGTTCGGGTGAATAGGAAGGTGGAACATACAAGGCATACTCGGTATTCTCTCCCCTCACTCGAACAGAGCGACGAGGTTGGGGGCCAACCGGTTGGGCCTCATACCGACGCGGTTCCTGAACGATCGTTGAAATGGATTCAACATTGGCATCCGGCCTCTGTTGAATATCAGCCAACAACGCGTTGGCTCTTTCCGGAGAGTCTTCCTCCACATATTCTTTCACCAATGAGGACAGACTTCTCCCAGGGGGCTCTAAGGCTTCGCCCTTCTCCATTTCCGGGAGGGAATGGGCAAAACCGGGAAGAGTCACCAGACCCACCACTAAGCCTGAAAGCAGGACCATAAACTTTTTCATACCGTGTTACTCTAACAATTTTGACAATGAACCCTTTCAAATCACTGAGGATTCAGTACTTAATCTTCTCATATTTTACCGGACATTCCTATGGGCTCAGTGCCACAGTCGGACAGCTTTAAAAGAGAATGAAACAAAGACTATGCGAGTTTTTGGTAGAAGATAGAGGAAGTGGAGTAATGGCTGAACTCGAAATAGACTTTTTTTTGGAAGAATCTTATCTGCTGTTCAGATTGGGATCCAGGACACCATAGCCAAACCGGAACGCGCAGGGTGCACGTTCTTTCATGTGAGTCCCTGAAAGATACGTTTTCCATGGTCCGACGCCTGCTGTCTGGCCCAAGGGAGGGACGCTCTTATCAGATAGCGGACCTTGTTTGAGCAAAGCGAGTTGGTCCGCCTTCCTCACAGCTTGCGTCCGTCCCCTCTAACTAAGGCCAGACGGGGCGTTACTGGTTTTGGGCCCTTTTGCCGGAACAAAAGGGCCTCGCCTGCCGGGGCGAAACCCATAGGTGTTAAGCTAAGCCTTGCCCTCGGTAGAGGTTCGGATCGACGCCCGCTTCGAGCATGTCCAGCGTGGTCATCCGTGAGCGTTGGCGATGCTTGCGACAGTGCCTGAGCAGGGTCTCAAGCTCTTGGGACAGATAGGCCATGGCTTGCGCCTCCGACCATATGACGAATTGCGCGAGAAGAAACGCGCGCTCCTGGAGCCGTTTGTAGAGCTTTGCCAGGCTGATCTCTTGGCGTGAGGCATTCCACAACGCGGTGTTGGCGACGGCATGCAGGCGCTGCACCCACACCGCAGCAATCAATTTGCCGTAGAGCTCACAGCGTAAGCGATGAACATTGCCGGTGGCCGACTGATGCACACGCAGAATGGATTTGAATTGTTTAAACAGCAACTCGATCTG
>JAGQKG010000293.1 GCA_020430245.1 Nitrospira sp. | reverse complement strand
CGTACCGGCCAAAGTCATTGGAGTCATGCGCATGCTTGACAACGGAGAGGCAGATGACAAAATCATTGCGGTTGCGGCAGGCGACCCCAGCGTCAGTCATATTAAGGATATTTCCGAATTGCCACAGCACTTTATTTCAGAGCTACGCCATTTCTTTGAAGAGTACAAAACTCTCGAACATAAAGCTGTGGTGGTGGAGGAGTTTTTAGAGAAAAAAGTCGCTCAAAACATTCTGAATCAAAGCCTCGCGATGTATAAAGACATGTTTTAACATACACTGTTCCCCGGTAGACCCAGAGCCGGTCATGGGAGGTCATGTTAGACCATACCCGGAAATTCATCGGTTAGAGAGTGTATGGCGAGTCCCTGGCGTTCGATGAAACCACAAGTCCGAATAGACCGTGGGCTCTTCCGGCTTGGCACAGATTCTTCGCCGTGGACTTAGCATGACAACGCAAATGGGGACTATTCGAATGACATACCACCCTCCTCTCTAGGACATTCTGGGAGATTGGTCTTTTTCCTTTTTCCACTTATACCAAATCGTTTCATTGCTCCCATGCGGATAGATTAATCGCTTCACCACAATGTAGGGCCGCCACAGATAGCGACGGTATGCCCTATTTAAATCCGTCCGTTGCGCCAAATGCCGTTCCTTCTCGGATAACATCTGCGGTTGAAACGTGTGTTTGTGTTTATACAGATGATAGAGATCTTCTCGAATCAACCGTTGAAAGATTTTCTCAGTCAGCGTACCCATCCATCCTTGTCGAACGGGAATGAGCAAACAAATTTGAAAATCGATGAGATAGGGCTTTCCCTCCGTTGAACAAATGATATTCCCACGTTTATTCAAGTCCGCATAAAAAATGCGCCGCCGATGGACTGCCTGAACAATGACCCGTAACTGGTCGAAAAAGTCGGGAGCCAGCGATGTGGCATACTTGGCAATGAGGGGATCTCCCACCACCACGTTAAATTGGTCCTGGATCCGCTTTTCTATTTCATGAAGAGTATGTCCTTCAATAAACCGATGGAAATATCCTCGTTTCCCATATCGCGGTCCTAACGCTGGGATGCCCGGAAGATCGGAGACCATTTGATAGATGCGATATTCACGCCTGGAGATCCAGCCCGTCAGGGGGCGAAACAGCCAACCCAGCACGAATCGAAAGTCGCTCAGCTTAAGAACATACCCTTCATTTGCCTGGTTTTTATAGAGGAGATTACGAGAAAAGAAGTCATCTTTCAGAATACGATGAAAGGCATAGCGTTGCCCTTCAATCATCACCTGGGATGGGTAGACAGGCATCAGACTTCCCTCACTGACATTGAACCTCTTGCTCGTTGCGAGATGAAACAATCCCGTGAAGATTGGCACAATGTACCTCAAATGGACCCCATTTTCATCTCTTGATTCACACAGCCTCCTTCACACTTGCCCTAAAAAAATGACTGGATATATTCGGATCATCATCGTGTTCATAGGAGAAGCTCATCAAGGAGCCTCCCATCTGCCATTCAATACACCCAGAGCCAACACAGAATACCGTATGGTGATGAATGGATAAGACCCGGCGCAAATGCGATGCTTGCTCCATGAATCCTCACGCGCCTGGTCAGACTCAGGGTATGATGTTCCGGACTAGCCTTATTCGGGTTCACACGGTATAAATAGAAAACTCATTTGATTGCGGAGCGTACAAGCCTTTAGGAAGCCCTTGTGCCACAGTTTGTTTGCCTTCGGACAGCAGTTGAGTCCATTTCATTGTTCATTAATGCTCAGCATTTTTGAGCCGACAAGAAAACCATGCCCTATCAGCCCATTGAAAATTACGGCCTGATCGGAAATATGCAGACCACCGCGCTGGTTGGCATGAACGGGTCCATTGATTGGTTCTGCTTTCCCTATTTCGACTCTCCCAGCGTGTTCTGCGCGATCCTGGACGATGCCAAGGGAGGACGGTTTAAGATCGCTCCCGTTCCAGACGGCGTAAAATCCAAACAGTACTATTGGCCCGACACCAATGTTCTCGTGACCCGGTTTCATACTCCTGCCGGAGTCGGGCGAATTATCGATTTTATGCCGGTCGGATTTCACCCCGCCAACTATATCCGACACGGTTTGATCCGCCGGGTACAAGCCATCAGAAAATCGATGACCTTTCGTCTCGAATGCCGTCCGGCCTTTAATTATGGTCGTGATACCCATACCCTCACGATGGCCAAAGATGGGGTGCTCTTTCAATCTCCGGGGCTGACGCTTCGACTTGGATCCACGATTCCACTGACGCAAGACGACAACATGATCGTCACCGAATTTACCATTCAAGAAGGAGAGGAGGTCGATTTTTGTCTGCAAGAGGTTGGACCTGACCATGCCCAGACCCCCTTCTCCTGCCCTGAAATACAAGCGGAAGAGTTATTTAAACACACGGTCGAGCATTGGCGTCGATGGCTATCCAAATGCACCTACACCGGGCGCTGGCGGGAAATGGTCCATCGCTCGGCTTTGGTTCTTAAATTGTTGACGTTCCAGCCCACCGGGGCGATTGTCGCCGCGCCAACCTGCAGTCTTCCCGAAGAGATCGGCGGGGTTCGCAACTGGGATTACCGCTATACCTGGATCAGGGACGCCGCATTTACCTTATATGGCTTATTACGTATCGGTTTTACCGAAGAGGCCTCGGCCTTTATGCAGTGGCTGGAAGCCCGCTGTCATGAATTGAATCCTGACGGATCCTTACAACTGATGTACGGTATCGAGGGACGGCACCAACTCACCGAAGAAACATTGTCTCATCTCGAAGGCTATCGTGGCTCACGACCCGTCCGGGTGGGCAATGGCGCCTACAACCAACTCCAACTCGATATTTACGGGGAATTAATGGATTCCGTGTATCTCTATAATAAATACGGCACACCCATTTCCTACGATCTCTGGAAACACCTTCGCCGCATGATCAACTGGGTCTGCGACAACTGGCAGCGCACCGACGAAGGCATATGGGAAGTGCGAGGCGGTCAACAACATTTTGTCTATTCCAAATTGATGTGCTGGGTGGCCGTGGACCGTGGACTACGTCTGGCCGAAAAACGATCCTTCCCGGCCGACCACGAGCATTGGTTAAGAACCCGGGATTGTATCTATGAAGAAATTATGGCCAAGGGATGGGACTCACAATGTCAGGCTTTTATCCAGCGATATGGCAGCACGTCGTTGGATGCCGCGAATTTAGTGATGCCTCTCGTGTTTTTTGTGTCCCCGACCGACCCTCGTATGCTCAGGACCCTGGATGCCATCAACCGGAAGCCGGAACAAGGAGGCCTGGTCTCCAATGGTCTGGTCTATCGGTATAATTTATCCGAGATTCAGGACGGACTGGATGGGGAAGAGGGTACCTTTAATCTCTGTACGTTTTGGCTCGTGGA
>JAGQKG010000292.1 GCA_020430245.1 Nitrospira sp. | reverse complement strand
TTGCATAATCGGGCGACTGAACTATGGACGTTGTTGATGTTTCGCATGTGGCAAAAACAATTTGGTTCCTCGGTGAATGTGGCGCGGTAATTGATGATGAATGTCCTTGTCTTTACCAGTTTGTTTCCTAATAACCAGTCTCCCAATCATGGAATTTTCATTCAACAACGCCTGAAACATAGTATGGCCCGACATGGGTGGATTGTGAAGGTGGTGGCGCCGGTTCCGTATTATCCACCAGGATTAGGAGGATGGCGTGCCACATATCGAAAGGTTGCCGGCCATGAAGTGCGTGAAGGCATGGAAGTGTGGCATCCCCGTTATGTCATGATTCCTAAGATCGGGATGATGTTGCAAGGGTTGTTGTTGTTTGTGTCGGTCTGTTGGAAGGTACGGGCCCTTCAACGGTCATTTCCGTTCGCGCTTATTGATGCCCATTATGTGTATCCGGATGGGTTTGCGGCTGCTCTGTTAAGCTGGATTACTGGTGTTCCGGTTGTGGTATCGGCCAGGGGAACTGATGTAAATCTGTTTAAAAACCTCCCAATTATCCGCCAACTTATAACCTGGACCCTTCGAAAGGCTGATGCGGTCATTGTGGTCTCAGAGGCTCTCAGGCAGATTTCTATTGAGTTGGGTGTCGATGAAAAGAAAATTCGTGTCATTCCCAATGGAGTGAATCCGGAAAAGTTTTTCTCTATCCCTCAAGCGGAGGCGAGAAAGAAAATCGGTTTTAGTAGAGAGGGTCAGTCATTGGTTTTATCGGTGTGTCATTTGAATGCAAACAAAGGCCTTGATGTGTTATTGCACGCTCTCGCTCTCTTAAGTGAAAAGGCTTCGACGCTCCTTTGGTCGCTCTATGTTGTTGGTGAGGGGGTAGAGCGTGAGCGCTTGGAATGTCTTGTGCAATCTTTAGATTTGAGCGAACGTGTTAGGTTTTGCGGAGAAGTGCCCCACGAGCAGTTGGTCTGGTTTTATAATGCGGCGGATGTTTGTTGTTTGCTGAGTGAGCGGGAAGGATGGCCCAATGTTATCGTGGAATCGTTAGCCTGTGGGACTCCCGTGTTGGCCACTTCTGTAGGAGGTATACCAGAAATTGTTACGTCTCCCAAGGTGGGAACGTTGGTGGCAAGAAAACCGGAGCACGTGGCGACGGCCTTGAAGACCAGTCTGGAGCGTACTTGGTCCAAATCAGAAATCCTGAAATATGCTCAGCAATTCCGATGGAGTCAGACCGCTGACGCAGTCAAGGAAGTTTTTCAGTCTGTGTTAACTGTTCAGGGCACCACTTGTAGGAAACATTTTTCCTCTGGCTCATAACTGAGGAGAACGAGAATTGATGAGGCTGTCGAAACCTCTATCTGGGATGTTGGTTGTCGGAGCACGGCCCAATTTCATGAGAATTTCTGCCATCATTGTTGCGATAATGTATGGCAAACTATCATACTCCTCTTCCATTGCCTTCCAATTGATTCATGCCGGGGAACACTATAAAACACTCATGTCGCGGTCTTATTTTCAGCATCTTGGCATGCCGAAGCCTGATGTGGATTTGGAAGTGGGATCAGGACTCTATGCCCAGCAAACGGCCGAAATCATGCGGCGCATTGCACCGGTTACACTGAACGCCCAGCCTGATGCTGTGTTGGTGGTGGGTGGTGGGAATTCCACGATTGCTTTTGCCCACGTCGCATCCAAAAGAGTCTATCCTCCCTCCAATTCCCATGGCCTTCCTTCTCGGTCTCTAATTGCTCATGTCGAAGCCGGGTAAATGAAGTTTTGATAGGGAGAGGTCTGAAGAAGTGAATTGTGTGCTCACCGATGCACTATCCGATATAGATGGCTTATTTGGATAAAGCTTCCGGTGCAAGGAAGAAAAATGTTGCGGAATCTATTCAGCCACATACCGTACTTACTTTGCATCGTCCGAGCAATGTCGATCAACTCAAGACATTAAAGTGGATACTCAACGATTTGAAAGTCACTAGCAAAGACCATTCTGTTGTTTCCTCCACTCACCTATGAACCAGGACACGATTAGTGGATTTTCGGTTCCGACGCTATTTTGCCAAAGTGCTAGATGGAAATCGGGCAGATATGGAATGTTCGGGGCTGTATTGCGTTGGTCTCTTGAGACTTCTGGGATTTCTGTGTCTTGGCCGCACATGCGAGCTTTGTGCTGACTGATCCAGGCGACTACAGGAGGAACCCACGATTCTCGATGTTCGGTGTGTGGCGATTCGAGAAATTACCGAACGGCCGATTAGGATCACGCAAGGAACCAACGTTTTGGCTAGGGTGAACACTCTGTCAATTACATGCATGTCGAGCGACAATTAAGAAAAAGGCCCAAGCAGGTAAAACCATAATATTGGGATGGCAAAGCTGGGGCACGGATTATCAAAATTTTGAGTGAGGAGATTTGGTAGGAAATGAATGGTTTGCCCCCTAGGTAATTTCTTTGTAGGATCATCGTTTGCCCTTGTATCGTGGAATTTTTCCGCGCAAAAAAATGGCAATTGTCCGGAGGCCTGCCGAGAGAATTCAAGACAAAAAACAAAACTAGCCATCAGGTAAACCCTTGAGTTTCACACGTATCATATGCTGGAAATTACTTTGTGGCATACACTTTGAGCTCTACCCAAACCAAAAAATACTAGCACATTCTGTTGAAGAGGCATTTTTCGAGTTCTATGGGTTTAATAATGAGGCCTGCTTGATTGGGTGTGTCACTGTGGCATGATTCGGATAGAGGAATAGGCTGAATCTTGTGAAAGTAAGGTCAGGATACTGGTTGCATGAAAATTCTTTATCACCATCGGACTCAATTAGGAGATGCCCAGGGAGTTCATATCCATGAAATAATTAAGGCCTTTCGTGAGTTAGGCCACCAAGTTCAAGTCGTGGGATTGGTGAATTATCAAAGTCTCAATTCGAATTCTGCGGGAACTGGGTTATGGAGTTTATTGCGGAGGAAGGTCCCACATTTTGTTTATGATCTCATGAGTTTGGGATACAATATTTTTGGGATATGCATGCTTGCACGGTCCGTAATCCATGAAAGACCTGATTTTATTTATGAACGATATGCCCTTAATAATTTCTCGGGAGTATTTGTCAGTCAAATTTGGAAAATTCCAATTATAGTAGAAGTCAATGCCCCATTGTATTTAGAACAGGCCGAACTCGGTCAATTAGCCATCAAATGTGCTGCCAGAATTATTGAAAATTGGATTTGCTCGCATGCAACTCAAGTCTTGGCTGTTTCGGGTGTTTTGAAAGAAATTTTGGTAAGTCAAGGTGTACCTTCTGGGAAAATTACGGTTATGCCCAACGGTATTGATTTTGCGAAATTTAATCCAGATGTTTCTGGAGCTGAAGTACGCAGGGAATATGGCTTAAGAGATAATGTCGTCATTGGTTTCGTCGGCTGGTTCCGTCCTTGGCATGGGGTGGAAATG
>JAGQKG010000291.1 GCA_020430245.1 Nitrospira sp. | reverse complement strand
AACTTACTCGATTCAGAAATAGAAAATAGGAAGGGAACTTCAAATGGACTTGTAAACTGTGAGATCTAGATGATCACACCAGAAATTTTGAAGGGCAAGACAAACAGCCATTTGAAGTTCTAAATCAAGAAACCCTTTTATAACCCTAACTACACCACTTTCTTGGTTGAATTTTCATCTGCTTGATGTCGTTTTTTCTTCGACAAAATCGGCGCAAACCCGTAGTTATGCTTCAACCAACTTCCCCATAAATACCGGTTTTTCCAAACCCAGGCCCTATGAGTCCATAACCAGTTGATTGAAAATAGTGGACACATAAGACTGAGATCCGGCTCAGCCCATCCGCCATCTTGCCAACGGTAGCCCCGTTCTTCAACAATTCCAAGCTTTTCCTTCAACCTCCACCACAAAAACCGACGGTAGCGCCAGAACCAGAATAAGGTTGCCGACCATGATGTTTCACCCCGAAAAAACCTTTCCAAGGCAAAAATTTGCTTAGCTAAAAATCTCTTCGGCCGAATAAACATTATCCATACCAAAATGAATTTTCGGATTTCCACTCTCGATACATTTTCTTTTCCTTTAAAGGCCAATCGTTCTAAAATCGATCTTGCTAAAGCCCCATTGTCCGACTGACAAATAATATCCAAATCAAATTGCTCTTCCTTTGTCGGCGAACGACATGCGTCCTTAATGATTCGAGCCGATCTGGAAATCATCTCATCCCAAGCCAAGGTTATGTGATCAGAATGTAACAATACTTTTTGAGGAAAAATCCTCCGTTTCAACGGATCCATCACATCACTGCTCAGCAAAGTCCGAACCAATCCAATTTTATACGTCTCTGTCAAAACTCCATAATTGGCCTTTTTGGGATCCGGGACAAGATCAAAATGTAGTTCCGATTCTTTGGTAAAACTGACCAAGGCGATTTCGTCGCTATCGTTCACAACATAGACATCATTCGGTTCTGGAAAATTTCGAAAAATATAATCACCATCCAAGGTCCATTCTTCAAAAGTAGAAGTATCGTGTGACTTTAGGGCTCCATAATCCACGACTAAAGGAGCCCAACTAAAACTATGAATAATCATCCCCCGGCCTGAAGTCTGCCACCAATACACCGAAATGGGAGAGTCAGCGAAGTAGGGAGCATCAAATTCATAGCGTAAAGTTTCAGAATGAAGATTTCGAAGAGCTAGCGACATTAATGCTCGTGAGGAAATAGACAAAGGTTGTCCAGCTTTGAGAAAACCATCCTGTTCTAAGGCCGGCAACATAGTTTCCTGGCAAAACCGAATCGCCACACACAGAACAACCTTCTTCCCTTGCTCTACAAGATGTTCCATAGCAGCTACTGACCCATCCGAAAGGATTAGATCGGGAGTGACATATACCCCATATGCCCCATCCTCAAAGGCTTTCATCGAAACCTGCTTGTGCCCTTTGGACATAACCAGCATTTTCAGATCGTGCTTTTGGGGAAACGGCATTTCAAAAAAGATAGGCTCAACATACCGGCACAGCAGCTGAAATAAGGGATGATCCTGTAAGGCTTCCCAGTCATACAGAGTTGTCACAATCAGAAATTTATTCCGGCGTTCTTTTTTGAGAGAAGGAATATTACCAGGAGAAAGTAGAGAAGATACCAACAGGTTTGTGAAATATCCTCGGTGCTCGGCGCCCCAGAACACGACGGTGAAGTAGAAAGGTCGAAGATAGGCTGGTTGAGAGGAACGTTCTACAACCGCAAGGGTTGAGACTGGCGTCATAGCTTCTCCTTGAAAGAGTGATTATGCTACAGATTTATTAAGGCTTTGATATTCCTTGGTCACATCTTCGACACTTCCAGATGCAATGATCCGTCCCCCCTGGAGCAGCACAGCTTTATTGCACATTGAGCGAATAAGAGTATCTGAATGAGAGGCCAAAACGAGAATACTCGACCGTTCGACCAATGCATCTACTCGTTTGTTAGCACGCTCAGCAAATCGCGCATCCCCCGCACCCAAGCCTTCATCAAGCAATAAAATCTCAGGGTCTATGGAGGTGGCGATCCCAAAGCCTAGCCGGACCAACATCCCTGTCGAATAGGTACGCACCGGAAGGGACAAATAATCTCCCAATTCAGAAAATTGTTCAATTTCTGGAGTTTTCCGAGCAATTTCCTCGGGCGTCATTCCCAAAAACATCCCACAGGTTTGAATATTCTCGTACCCGGTATCATCACCATCCAACCCCGGAGAAGTACTGAACAAAGGGGAGACTTTTCCGTTGATATGTATTTTTCCATACGTCGGTTCATAGACTCCTGCACACACCCGCAGCAAGGTGGACTTACCTGCTCCATTGTGACCAATCATACCTAACCGATCCCCATGCGACAGATTCAAACAGATATTTTCCAAGGCTCTGACGGTCACTCGTTGGCTGTTTTTCCCTTCCCGACGGATTAAACCTCCAGTCGCTTTTTCAAACAAGGCGTGCCGGAAGGATTTTTGAGATCCGTAAATCGGAAAATCGATCGTAACATTTTCCAATATCAATGATGCCATAATCCGCAGTTCCTCCATTAGACCCAGTAGGTGATCCGCCGCCTGAACCGACTGAAAAATTCCAGTGTGGCGAGCCAGCCGACCACCGTCACCCCACCAACACACATCCAACTCCAAATCGCCGGAGCTTTCCCTAAGAGAGGCGATCGAATGATATCAACAAAATGAAACAAGAAGTTATAGTCGACAAAAGCCATAAAGCGCTCACCCAGTTGATCCCCTGTCCAGAAAATAGGCGTCACAAACATGGAGAGTTGAAGAATACTGGATATAACTTGCTGAATATCGCGAAACCGTGAACACACCAAGCCCAATAAGAGCACCATCCAGAGCCCATTGACCATCACCAGAAAAAGACCTGGTATCACCAGTAACGTCGCAGCGGTCAATTTGCCCCCGGCATATAGACTGACGAACAAAAAAATAATGAGATTATGTAAAAAGACAATGACATTTCTCCACACAACAGAAAATACCAATGTCATGTAGGGAAAGCGAAGCTGCTTAATCAATCCCTCAGCCGCAAAAAATACCGCACAGCCTTCGATCAACGTCGTGGACACCATCACCCACACCAAAAATCCTGAACATAAAAATGGTAAATAGGCTTTGGGGTCTTGTTTCCATAAATGGGCCCATACAATTCCCATTGCTAGAATAAAAATACCCAAAGATAAGGTGGTCCAAAATGGCCCAATCAAGGTCCGACGATACCGGCGTTTGATATCCAGCCACCCCAGACGCCCCCACATGTGCCAACTTAAGGCGCCTTCGATGATGTCCCCGATTGCCGGGCCATATTGTGCATGCATGGTTTGTCCCCTAACGAATCTGTCTGGAATGAATCTGTATCATGATTTAGTGTGGTGAGATTGGCATGTAATGTCCCCAATCCCTTGCACAGCCATTTTGCCGCGAGTGA
>JAGQKG010000290.1 GCA_020430245.1 Nitrospira sp. | reverse complement strand
ATTATTATAGATGGCTTTATTATTGATGCCAAAGGTGGCAATGGGGGCATAGGGACCGGCGTAGCAAGTCATCATATTCGTATTCTCAATGGCGAGGTCATGAATGCCCTCCAATCAGGGATCGATGCACATAAGGACTCTAGTGCCTTTGAGTTCATCAATCTCCGGATCCATCATAACGGGCGGAGTGGCTATCATCATGGTCTATACCTTTCAACAAGTAATCACCTTGTGCAAGATTGTGATATATTCCAAAATTCCGGTTGGGGAGTGCATATATATAGTGGCAGCGGAAATAGGCCAAGCAACAATAGAATTGTAAATAACAAGGTCCATGATAACGCCACTTCAGGGAAGGGCATTGAAATAGGAATCTATAACGGGACCGGAAATTCTGTGATCAACAATCTTGTTCGGAGCACGCAGACTGGTATCCACATTGACTATGGAGCAAGCCAAACAAAGGTGTATAACAATTCTATTTATAAGGGTAATTATGGGATATTGGTTGGAGCTGATAGTTCTGACACAAATATTTTTAACAACATAATCAGTTCAGCCGTTACTTTTGGTCTATATGTATATCAGAATAGCAAGAATTCTCAAATTAAAAATAATCTCATTTACAAAAGTGGGGCGAATAATATTTTGGATAAGGCCACTACAACGACTCTGAGCAAAAACTTAGAAGGAAATATTTACAATCCTCAATTCCAAAACCCTGACAACCTTGACTTTCATCTTCAAAGCGGAAGTCCTGCTATTGATGCCGGACTAGGGATAAGTGAAGTGAGTAAAGACTTTGAATACAATTCAAGGCCAAAAGGATCTAGCCACGATATTGGGGCATACGAAAGGTCCTAAGGATTTTCCCCGAAATTCTCATATTCTTGACATGCCCCATTCTTTAACCATTAGGAATGTTACCCTTTCTGGTTGTGGTCACGAAAAACAAAGGCCAGAGTAAGGTGAGGCAAAGGCTGGTGGCGTGGTCGCCTAAGATACAGAGGGAGGACACAACCATGGGCAAGAAAAGGTTTGTGGCCTAGAAAATTGTTCGGGCCCTACGCTACCGGCCTAAGGGGGAGAAAAAGTGTGCGAGCTTTGTCGGTAAATAGGGATATACGCGGCCCTCGGGCTGATCGAACTGCGTGAATTTATACTGCTCCCCTTGCAAGTGAGACCACCTTTAAGACATAACCCCCATCTTAAGGTAGGAGGCAAAATGGGACAGCATTCGGATGAAATCATTGAACGATGGATGGCCAAACGACGGGCCACTTTAGTCTTGAAAGTGCTCAAAGGGGACACGTCGGTGGCGGAAGCCGCCCGCCAACACGAACTGAAGGTTGCCGACGTGGAACAGTGGCGGGACCAGTATCTCCGCGCGGCGGAGAATGGGTTACGGCGGCGCCCCAAAGATGAAGAAGTTTTGAAAGATGACCAGATCAAGAAGCTCCGACAAAAGATTGGAGAACTCGTGGTGGAGAATGATGTCTTACGGGAGGCCATGAAACCGTACCCTTTAGCGCAGGGGATGTCCGACGCGTGAGAGCCGTGCGGCCGGACATCTCGGAACGAACCACCTGTCGGGTACTCCAGGTCAGCCGAGCGGCGCTGCATCGGCTTCCCAACGGGAAGCGGGTTCGAGCGACGCTCTCTGAGGAACTCGTGACCCAGCTTAAACCACTGATTCAGGCCTATCCAACCTATGGGTATCGTTGCCTGTGGGCCTTGTTACGCTTCCGGTATGGGCAGATCCATAATCGCAAGGCCGTGTATCGGGCCTTACACCTGAAGCGGTGGTTGGTGCATCAACGGGCGGCAACCCCACGCCCGCGTGTGCAGTCTCGTCGGAGTCGGACGATGCAAAGTAATCATCGGTGGGCGATGGATGTGGCGCATCTCCCCTGTGGGCAGGATGGTTGGGGGCATTTGACGGCGGTGATCGATTGTCATGATCGCGAGATTATTGGGTATGAGTTCGCGTTGCGGGACCGTGCAAAGGAAGCGGAACGGGCCCTTGAATCAGCCTGTCTCACCCACTTTGGCACCCTGTGCGCCCTATGGCGCCCACGCCGGTCCTTCGAAGTGATAATGAGTTGATTTTTCAGAGCCGCCGCTTTCGGCAAGCGTGTCGCGACTACCGGTTAGCACAAGAGTTTATTACTCCCTACACCCCCCCAACAAAACGGGCTCATTGAACGGTTCTTGCGGAGTTTCAAAGAAGAGTGTGTCTGGCAACACCAATTTGCGACCTTTGAAGAAGCACAGCAGAAGATCACCACCTGGCTGCGATGGTATAACGAGGAGCGTCCGCATCAGGCCCTAGAGTATCGAAGCCCTCGTCAACATCGGCAGGAACAAGCCTTACAGGTGGCTTGATTTCAAGGGAGCACTACAAATTAATACAGTTGTGGGGGGAGAACAGCAAACCTAAACGACTGGTGGCGGATTTGTCGTCGGATTGTAAAATGTTGAAGGAGATTATGGGGAAAACTGTAAAACCACGATGCCGGGGTGAACTGGCTGATTGGGCCAAAACAGTTATGCGGTCAGGTATCGTTGCGCGTTGAGGCTGATTCGTGTACCCAGTACATACTTAGCGGGACTGGAACCACCGTGATCGGATAAGGGGTTAGGGATCCGCATGAGGGAATTGGCCGACGAGTTATATTAGAAAGTAGGGTCTATCGGTAGGTTGAAAAGATGCGGCGTCTCGGGTTGCAATGGGTGTTGCGAGACATCCACCACAACCACAAAGGACAGACGCCACGATGAAGAAGCGTAATAAAGCAGAGCAGGAAGATCGAGGGGCGAGCGATGCCTTGACCACGTTCGGGCTGGGGCTCAGAAGCTGATTGTGTAAGCTTCTTAGTCAAGCGGACAGTTGGAGGGTAGAGTTTTCTCCTGCGTTTGACGTTGGCCCAATTTTGAGACAGTTTTTAACCAGAACAGAGGGCAGCTTCGACCGTCTGATTGACCTGACATTGTTTCAGAAACTCATTCGGGGTCAGGTGCCCGAGTGAGCTATGGGGGCGGCGCTGATTATAGTCCAGCCGCCACGTTTCGATGATGGCTCGGGCTGCCTCGAGCGAGAGAAACTGGTGGACGTTCAAGCACTCGTCTCGCAACCGCCCGTTAAATGATTCTATAAAGGCATTTTCCACAGGTTTTCCCGGATGAATGAAGTCGAGCTGTACCCCCTACGATAGACCCAATCTTCCAGTGCCCGAGATTGGAATTCGGTGCCATGATCCACGGTCATCGACCGTGGGCCGGGTTTCCCTTTCAACGCGCGCTCTAAGGCCTGGCCCACCAGTTCTCCCGACATCCGAAATCCCACCTCGAGTACGGGACTTTGCCGACTCCAGGTATCCACGACCGTGAGCATCCGAAATGAGCGACCATCCGCTAGGGTATCATGGACGAAATCCATGCTCCAGCGCTCAACTGGTCCCATGGGCGTGGGAGCAGACCCCCGATGC
>JAGQKG010000028.1 GCA_020430245.1 Nitrospira sp. | reverse complement strand
TGGGAAAATGTAAGACCGGTAATGCCTCTGGAAGGGCTGGCACTCCGAGTTGTGTTCGCATGGTTAAGGGCAACATCTCTTGTAACTGATCGGCATAATGGTCAAAAATTGATCGAAGAATTCGTCGAATCTGCTTAGAGCTCAACCCATTCGTCTCATGATAGACGGGAACAATCCGCCCCCCACACATGTCCGGCAATTCCTCCTCATCCAACAATTCATATTCCGGCCCTCGCATGGTCATCGGAAGGCTTCCGGAAGAATTGGACAAGACTGGACCGGTCAATAACAGAGATACACCAGGCATAAAGGTTTTCTCCAAATAGGGCTGGTTAAAAAACACGCATTCGATAAGACCCGTCTCATCCCTCACCGTTACGGTAACCACGACCAGACGTCTTCGATAGGTGGTTTTCACCCACACTTTCTGCACTCTGCCTTTAATCGTGGCCTTCATGCCTGGGAGAAGATTCCCGATGGGCAACACTTCCAATCGGTTTTCGTATCGCCAGGGTAAAAACCAGAAAGCATCCTCTAAGGTCTGCACTCCTAATTTTTCCAGCAAGCGAGCCCTCCGGGGTCCCACCCCTTTGGCAAATTGAATGGGAATTTCAGAGAGAGAGGATTGAGTCGGCATGATGATTAAACCAAAAAGCGTATTAAATCAGAACTCGCAGCGTTACAAAGAAGAAACATGAAACCATGTTTCCCCAATGGGCGCAAATGGATTAGAGAAAATAAGAGAGAGGGAAATGATGTGGTGATGACATCAATACGAAGGCTTCGCAGAACCATCTCCTATTGATGGAGAGAGACTACTTCGGTCCCCGCAAAGGGTTCAGGAGTTTGGAACGATACACCTTCGCCGGATGGCCCGGAGCTGTTTCTTTCGCGGTGAAACTATCAAGAATGTCATCGAAACGTTGGGCACACCCCTTCACATCATTAGGGTCGACTCGACAAGCGACACAGGCGGCATAACTCAATGCATAAATGCGATTGACATCTCCAGCGTCCGGATAATTTTCTTTGAGTGCGCTTTGCAAATCAGTATTCAGCTTTCCTCCAGCCAAGCTAGACATGAGACCTGATATTTCCGCACCGAATTTCTTAACCTTATTTTGATCTTCGGTCGATAAGTCTTGAGGAAGGGGGCAGGTATTAGGTTTGATGACCACCGTGTCGACTCGGGACTGCTGCTGACACCCGAGGGAAAGGGTCAGCATGCTCACCATTGCAAAACCCATCATAAACGGATAACACCGATCCCTTGCAGGAAATTTCAGATTCATCATGAATCCTCCTTGTTTATAGCGAGCATAGTAGAGCCAAACTTCCGAGGAGCACATTATGGTCTGAGGCACTTTAGATGGCAACCCCGACAGAGCCGAATGAAGGGTTCTTGCTCAAACGGGGCGAACGATTTCTGCAAGAAGCGGATGCAAAAAGATGAAGGCATTCTGCATTTCTTTTAAAGATAAAAGTCCCAGAACCAGTTAGAGCTTCCAAACAACCTGCAGGCCTCTCACTCTGTGTTATTAAAAAGGCGGCGGTTAGATCGGCCCCGGTAGACATAGGTTCCTAAGCCAAGGAGTCCCGTGAGCATCAACCACGCCGTATCAGGTTCAAGAATTGACTGCGTTGGCCTTGGAAACGAACCAGCAGGTATCGCTGTCCAACTCGCTTTGATACCGAGCGCTGATGCCTGAAGAGGTGGAGCCAGGCCCGGATTCCCCAGAAACAGGAGCGGCCTATTCCCTTTTGTTGGACCTACTCTTAGTTCCGTAAGCAATATTTTTTGTGAGCCTATCGTGTAGCTAGTACCGGAGCCAAGGTTAAAATTTAAATTAGAATCCGATGTGGGGTCGGTGAGATCGAACTGACAGCCCGATGGACATGGAGCAGGCGTGATATCAATTCCCGGCATGGTTTGACTCCGACCAATGTTCCAGGAAAAATTCAAAAGACTGTTGGTGAAATCCGGGATAGGGGATGGATCCTTGTCTGGGTCCGCAAAGAACGTGAGGGTCGTGGTCACCATACCGAGATCCCCTCCGAAACTGAATTCTCTAAAATAGGTGTATTCAGTGAGATCTGCCCTAGCAGAGCCGATTGTGAAAATTAGAGACACGAAAATGACGAACACAAGTGTCAGATTTCATAAAGTAAGCGTGATCGCGATCTTCTTCTGATAGTCGATGGTCGTTGAGTGCAAGATCATGGGATGGCTCTCCGGATTACGTGTGGATCATGATCAGTAAGGCTCGATGAGCTATCAACGGGTCACTCTCCATAGGCGTGTTAATTGGAGCATTCCAATTTTGATTCACCGGGTTCAATGATCGTCACCACATGCGACACATCGAAATCATCGTAGTATTCCGTGATGACCGAACAGATGTTATGCACCGTCTTGAAACAATTTTTTACAGACTCCACCTTGGCGGTTAAATCATGCTTTTCAGATCCGAATGCGGCGACTTCGGTGATCACGTCGATATGGCTAAAGCACGCATCGTGACTATCCGGCAGGGTTTGCCCTTTTTGCAGAGTGATCAATAGATGAAAATCCTTGGTATCCCTTCCGAAAGCAGGCACCCCTTGTTTGCGAGTAAAAACTTTCGGCTCTGCGCCAGGCTGAATTTCCTGGTCATTCACATATATACCCTTTCCTTCCCACAGCGTCGCATACACTGGAGTTGAGGTTTTATTGTGCACATAAAATAAGACTTCGTCATCGCCCATTGCTAACGAGGTGGAGGCCAAGAGCAACAACAGGGATACCGGTATGGCGAAACAATTCATGGACAGACCTCCTCATCAGAGATCGGATGAATAAGCCAACACAGGATAATTTGAAATGGGAAGAGAATCAAATGGCTGTGAATACTTCCTCCTCCCTTTTGCATGTATGTTACATGTGCGGGTGCAGCGTACTCAGAAAATTTCCAAAATAAAGATGACTGCAGGAAATAGGTTGAACTTCTTTTGTATCACGATTAACCTGAAATAATTTTTACAACAGACATGGGACCTGAAGACCTCCGAGACTGGAGGCGCATGAAGTCCGGAGAAATTATCCGCGATCGCTCATCAGCAGAATGGTACCGGGCCTTTGTTTGAACACTCGATTAGCTATCACTCTGCAAAAAAAGAACACAAGGAGGTGTCCCATGATCCCATCACAAACAACGCGAATCCGGCATTTGCTCGGCAAAGCCATCGTTACAAGTGTTGTGGCCTTGATGATGGTAACGGTGACGTATGAGGGTCACGTAGGCCGAACCCTTGGGACCGAAGAAGGGAAGAACGACCTTACCTTAGGAACGGTCTACGCCCAAGAAAGTGAGGGGCCCGATATTGGTGCCGGATTGGATATTGTAGGCGGGCTGTCGAGCTTTCTGTATTACGCGTTTGATAAGTCCTATATTGATAAATTTTATGGAGGAAATGTGGGAGGGTTCATCCTGAACTTTTTGCTCAGTGGAGGGGACACGGAAGGCGTCGAGCTGGATTATATTATCAATCAGTTAACCGTGTTGAAACAAAAGCTCAACCATGTCATTAAACTCGAGGCTCAAATTGAAAAAGAAATTCAAGCACTGGCAGAACAGTTGAGTTTCGACACCAATCAAATCGAACAAATGATTGATGAAGGTGAGATGGCCCCTGCGATTAGGGGAATTACACAATATGCAGGATCTGGGCTTTTAACAAATTACCTTAATTCTCCGATTACGAGCATCACGGAAACTGACAAACAACATATTATAAGTACCTGTGACTCGCCAATCTTACATCCATCTAAAACGACAGGCGGGCCGGTCGGGGCATGGCTTACTACAATCGATGATTATATGACCGGTTCTTCAGGCCTCATTCCCCTCCTTGCCTCCCAAGTCCAGATAACCATTAAGGGTGGGCATGATGCATACAGCGCCTATCAAGTGATGGAAGGCTACTTCCTGAAATTAATCCTCATTCAGGCCAAAGGGATCAACCTGTATATCAATTGTGCCCATACCATGTCTCCCCTGGCCCCATTATCAACTGAAATCCAAACAAACTATATTGCGTATCTGACAAATATTGTCAATCAATTCCAAGCCTTTAGAACCGCAGTTGAAGAAACGGTAACGATCAACACCAACTATACCTTGATTAGAGGGGCCTACAACCCGGACAACGGAAGCTCTTCAGGAATGGTTGCAGGCGGCATGAATACTAGTACGGGAAACATTCTGCCTCGCGTTGATTTTGTGATTGATCGTGCCCTCGGCAGCTCCGATCTCGGCCAGCTTCTGACAAACCTCAATAATGGTTCCACCGAATTTCTTAAGAATCCGAGAGGGACATTAACCGCCAGAGTGTTAACCTACGGAAGTGATATAACAGGGATGCCTCTGACATTCGCCTATAACGGGCCAGGGGCAGATCCGCAGCCTCCACCAATCGCGGCCTGTCCCGAGAGCGTTCAGAGGACCGCAGTCTGGAAGCTCGTGAACGCTACTCCGAATCAGCTGATCATCTCATCCCTCGCCGGCTGGCTCAGAAAAGGCCCAGGGCAATGGGAGAAATTTCCCGCCAAACCCAACGCCTACCTTGGGACACCGAGTTATCAACTGGCCGTATCAGACATTATCCTCAATCCAGGGAAAATGGGATCTATCGGTTTATGTGCCAGTGCCTTCGGGGCAAAAGAAAAAGATGGATCCCTCTATCTTGAATACCAAATGCTATCATCAAACACGGAAAAGCCGGGACCTGCCCAATTAATCGGATGGAGCGGGACAGGAACCCATGTGACATCAAAGGGGCCATTTGCGGTTAATGCAGATGCCCATCTCATAGAAATTCAGGGCACACCCTATACCAGTGCTAGCACCAGTGCGGATCAATTGTCGGGGTTGCCATATCTCACATGGGAGGAAACTTCCACAGCCTCTATCATTACCGGCCAGACCAGTGCCCCTGATAATTATCAAATGTTGCGGTATACCTTTTCCCAAGTCCCTATTGGATCCTATGTGGTCACGACATCGGCCAAAAAGCCTTTAACTCCACAAAATGGATTGTACGTATTTATGCGAAACCGGAATTTCAAGATCATCCAACCATTTCCTTATGAAACTCAAAACCAACTTTTGGCTACCAGTCAACACTTGGACCTCTGGGAAATCTTCGTGTTCGAAAACTATCAGCTTCGCGGTAGTGAGGCTGTTGGCAAATTAAAGGCGGCCAACGGGAAATATCTGGTAGTAACAAAGGATGAGCAGGGGCACGATACACTCGCGTTCAATTCCGATATTGGGCAGGATGTCACATTTGTTGGGTGGAACCCCAAGCAAGGTGATGGCATTATCAATTGGGGATATCTGGAAATCGATGGGAAACGCGTCCAGATACAGGTGAATTCCACGACGCAACAACCGGCAGTCACATTGATGATTCCTCCAACACAAGCCAATGAAGCGCAAGGGACCAAATTCAAGATCACCTTTATCGACAAAGGGAAGAAGGCGTTAGTGGAAGGAAACTCATACCCGGTCAGTCTGGCCTATGGGTTGCCGGACATTGATTCCCAAATGGCTTGTCCTGCCTTATTGAACAAACCCATAGCCTGTGCTCGAGGCAAGAATCCCATTCCCGATAACTGCAAGTGCTATCAGTATTACCTCTTCGCCAACATAGGCTATCCCTACGGCTACTTCACCAACTCTCCCATCGCCGCAGCAGGGGGATTTGGAAAGGGCCTTGCACCGGAGGGGTTGGGAGTCAGCCCCTTTACACAGTGGAAAAATACCACATCAACTTGGGTGCCTAAAGGTGAAACAAATCTTGCTCGCCCTTCTGCGGGTGACCCTAGGGGACCCTATATCTGGGCAGAAATATCAGCTATGGGTGGCTCTAGCGCCCAATATACAGCCAAATCCGCCGCGTACCGGGAGACCACCTTGCAACTGGGAAGGAACGTGCAGTGTACTTATTCATTTAGGTTAAGGCTTCAACCGAGTAAACCAGTAACATTTGGACAGTGGGACATGGAAGTAAAGAATGACGATAAAAATCTCAATTATGCGGATATTGCCCTTCATTGGTTTAGAACCAAAGATGACGGGGGGAGGAAGGAGGTGGCTGAAGCCGAAAACAGTTGGAAGAAAGAAGCTAAAATGAAACCCTATTCTTTAAATGTCGAGTATGCCAAATTATCGGATGGGGATTCAGACAACACGGCAACCATTCGATATTCTGCAACCCTCTCCTATGATGATGTAAATTATTTAGGTCCGGATACTCCATTTATGAAAATTGGAATTAACCCGATCGTGGCTTTTGATCTGACGAAAATTAGTTGCCCACAGCCATAATACTTCAGATGCTTATTTCAATGCCTGCTATTGAACGGCTGTGTAATGGTTACATCTGGGCATGCCCGAGAGGCACGCCCAGCTTCACCTATCATTAATCCGCTCGGTATACACAGAACTTCTTTGATTTTCAGGGGCTTGTGTGTACAATGGTACCTGTGGTAACAAACAGACGCCAATCGACAATTCTGTCATTTTTAAATATCCAGGGAGAAGACCATGGCTTTTTCATGTGACGTGTGCGGGAAAAACCGCTTAGTGGGAAATAATGTGAGTCATGCCAATAATCGGACAAAACGGATTTTTCGCCCAAATCTCCGCACAGTTCGCGCTCTGGTCAAAGGTGCAGCCCAACGCATTAAAGTCTGCACCCGCTGCCTACGGTCCGGATTGGTCCAAAAAGCCGTCTAGTCGGTCCTCATGCCGTTCATGCTGGGTGAACGGCATATTCGAGTTGGTCCTCTTATCGGATTCCATCATATCCTCCGGCTCTACTGCCATTATCTCTTCTTCCATGACCGGCGAAAATCTCTTCTGATTTTTGGATCTGACGCGGGAGGTTGCGTTCCACCGTTCTGGTCAACCAATAGAAGCCCTTCAGATTATAAGGATATTCCTCCCTGGAAAAGGTAAGGCAGGCCATTCCACAGTCATCATCCGTATCTCGTAAGACCGGGGCGGCTCTAGTTGCCATCGGAATAACCGGCATTCTTCACCCAGTCAGCTTTCCACCATTTGATATTGGATGGCTCGCCTGGGTCGTGCTCGTTCCTCTCCAGCTTATTCTGCAAGACCTCCAACCGAAACGTGCTTTGTGGTACGGCTGGCTAGCTGGAACTGTAGCATTTGCCGGTACTGTGACATGGGTAATCACAGCGATGCATCAATTCGGTCAGGTGCCGATTGTGGTGAGTACGGCATTGATGCTCCTCCTGGCGGCGTATCTTGGCTTGTATATGGGTCTCTATGCCTGGGGATATGCCACATTACAACGCGCATTGCCCAAACTTCTATGGCTTGGAGCACCCGCTTTGTGGGTCGCCTTGGAGTTTGTGCGAACCTATGCCCTGAGCGGGTTTCCCTGGGCGCTCTTGGGCTATTCCCAATACCAGTGGCTTCCGGTTATTCAATTTGCCGACATGACGGGAGTCTATGGGGTGTCATTTGTAATCGTCATGGGGAATGTTGCTCTGACCTCGCTCCTATTATGGATCTACGGCAAAACACGAGGCTTGACCATTCAGGTTCCCTGGGTGTCCATGGCAAGCTTTGGCTGCATTCTGGTTCTCGTCCTCGCCTATGGCAGCTGGCGGGTGCAGGAACAAGCCGACCTCGACGCCTCGGCACAAACTCTGTCGATTGGTGTGGTCCAAGCCAATATTGATCAAGCCGTCAAATGGAACGAGGCCTATCGTGATGAGACACTTCAACGCTACGCCTCACTCAGCCAAAAAGCCGGGAAGAATACCGACCTGGTCATTTGGCCGGAAGCGGCCACACCGTTTCTCTTCGAGCAGGAACCCACATACCAGAGCCAGGTCCTTAATATTGCGAAAGACACCCACAGCTCGTTGCTGTTCGGCAGCCCCACACTTCGATTTCAACAAGACGGCCGTCCTTATTTGTATAACAGTGCCTTTCTGGTGACCGCTACAGGACGGGTCTCAGACCGGTATGACAAACGGCACCTGGTGCCATTTGGGGAATACATACCCTTGCGGTCTATTCTCTTTTTTCTAGATAAGCTCGTGGTGGGGATCGGCGACTTCAAAGCCGGACAAGGAGCCATGACCATGCAAATCCCAACGACTCCCCCCGATAGTGGACCGAGATTCGGTGTAGCTATTTGTTTCGAGGTGATTTTTCCTGATCTGGTTCGCCGGATGGCCCAGGAAGATGCCAACTTCCTCGTTACAATTACCAATGATGCATGGTTTGGAAATTCCGCCGCCCCATATCAACATTTCGGCATGGTCGTTTTTCGTGCCGTGGAAAATCATTTAGGTTTTGCCCGAGCCGCCAACACAGGCATTTCCGGTTTCATCGGCGCGGATGGACGCATCCTCTCTCAGACACCCATATTCTCAGAACACGCGGTGACAGGGTCATTACCACTTGGTTCCTCCTCACCCACCTTTTACACCCAATTTGGGGATGTCTTTAGTTGGGGTTGTGTTATACTGGTTGGAATTTTGTTCACTTGGAGTCGGGTTACCATACCCCTTTCCACGGGTAAGCCACGGTCATCAACGATATAGCTACGAGAGGAATGCCGGCCATGCTCGAAGATATTCGCATTCGAATGGAAAAAATCAACGACTACATTCTGGAATTTCGGAGGTATCTTTGACGTTCCTCGACTAACAACTGAACTGGACGAACTCGAGCGGGAGACCTCCCAACCCGATTTTTGGAACAACCCCCGCCAGGCCGCCAAAGCCGGACGACGCCAAGCCGAAATCGAACGCCAACTCAACCGTCTTCATCAACTCGACCACCAACGCGATGACCTGCTTGCCATTCTTGATTTGATTGGCCAACAGGGCGATCCGGAACTAGAAGCCGAGTGGAGCAAGGGCATCAAAGACATTGAGGCCACGCTGGAAGCCTGGCGATTGGAACAACTGTTATCGGGCGAACACGACCAGAATAATGCCATTCTCAGCATTAATCCCGGCGCAGGGGGAACCGAGTCCCAGGACTGGGCACAAATGCTCATGCGCATGTATATTCGATGGGCTCAAGAACGCGAGTACAAAGTGGAAACCATTGATCTCCAACCCGGCGATGAAGCCGGTATCAAAAGCGTGACCTTGGCCATTGCCGGCCCATTGGCCTATGGATACTTGCATTCAGAGGCCGGAGTACACCGGCTGGTACGTATCTCTCCCTTTGACGCCAACAAGCGTCGACATACCTCGTTCGCCGCAGTGGGAGTTTACCCGGAATTGGATGACGACATTGACATTGTGATTGACGATAAGGATCTGAAAGTCGATACCTTTCGCGCGGGTGGCGCAGGCGGGCAAAATGTGAACAAGGTGGAAACCGCTATTCGCATGACCCATCTTCCAACAGGAACCGTCGTGCAATGTCAAAACGAACGATCTCAACTGCAAAACCGGATTGGCGCCATGCGGGTGTTAAAAGCAAAGCTGTATGAGCTGGAACAGCAAAAGAAGGACGCTGAATTTCAAAATATCGTTGGGGAAAAGAAAGATATCGCCTGGGGTAGCCAAATTCGTTCCTATGTGTTCCAACCGTATCAAATGGTCAAGGATCACCGGACCAACTTCGAATCAGGCAATGTCGCCGCAGTCATGGATGGAGGGTTGGAGCCTTTTATTGAAGCGTATTTAACCATGAAGGCCGCGAAAGCTTCACGCATGCCGGCCAATTAACACGTATCGACATTCGATCTCCGCCTTCATGATGAATCACCGACTTATTCCTGTTCTACGTGCTGATGAGATGACCACCAAGATATTCACCTCTATGAATCAGTAGAGCCATACCATTTATGGAAGAATTGAACGAACAACAACAACAGCGGCTGGAAAAACTCCACGCGCTTCAGGATGGCGGTATCCGTCCCTTTGGTACCCGTTTTCCCACCACCCACACGATTGAGACCATTCTTCAATCGTATACGGACTCGACCAAAGAGGAGCTTGAAGGCACCACGATTCCGTGCACCATAGCGGGACGTATTGTGGCCATGCGCCGTTTTGGAAAAGCCGCCTTCGCGGCCTTACAGGAAGAAGGTCATCGCCTCCAGGTCTATCTGAAGAAAGATCTGCTTGGGGATCAGTCATACGAACTTTCGCAGTCGTTTGATTTAGGGGATTGGATCGGAGTCGAGGGCAAACTATTTCGCACCAAAACCGACGAACTCACGGTGGAAGTCCACACTCTCACCTTTCTCACGAAGGGGTTACGGCCTCTTCCGGAAAAATGGCACGGGCTCACCGACATCGAAACCCGGTATCGGCAACGCTATGTGGATTTGATTGCCAATCCATCGGTACACCACGTATTCCGAACACGCAGTCGAATCATTAATGTCATCCGTTCGTTTCTCACAAAACGAGAATACCTCGAAGTGGAAACACCGATGATGCATTCCATTCCTGGAGGAGCCACCGCTCGCCCGTTTGTGACTCATCATAACACCCTCGACGTGGATTTATATTTGCGTGTGGCACCCGAGCTCTACCTCAAGCGACTCATTGTCGGGGGGTTCCGGCGCGTCTTTGAAATTAACCGAAATTTTCGCAATGAAGGCATTTCCACGATACACAATCCTGAATTTACCATGTTGGAATTTTATCAGGCCTATGCGGATTATCATGATCTGATGGATCTGACCGAACAATTGTTTCACACCTTGAGTCTGGAAATATGCGGAGGCCCAACGGTGGATCACCAGGGCCAAAGCATTTCCCTGGCGCCCCCCTGGCGCCGGATGCCCTACTTGGACTCGATCGTAGAGGTCAACCAGTTGGATCCTGACATCTTGTTCGATCATAAGAAGGCCGTGGACGCGGCAAAACGGTTAGATGTCGATTGTGCTCCGCAAGCCAGCCATATCGACATCCTCGTCAGTCTCTTTGAAGCCACAGTCGAGCCGACATTGACTCAACCAACCTTCATCACCGATTTCCCTATCGAAATTTCCCCGTTGGCCAGAAAAAAAGAATCCAATTCGGCTCTGACCGACCGCTTTGAACTCTTTATCGGAGGACGGGAATTAGCAAATGGATTTTCGGAGTTAAACGATCCCTTGGACCAGAGACAACGGTTTGAGGCTCAAGTGGCCTTGCGGGATGCGGGAGACGACGAAGCTCATTATCTGGATGAGGACTTTCTTCGAGCCCTCGAATATGGCATGCCTCCCACAGCAGGAGAAGGGATTGGGATTGATCGACTCGTCATGCTACTCACCAATCAGGCCTCGATTCGCGATGTCATTCTCTTTCCCCAACTTCGACCGGATCGGCCTTTGTGACCCTCCCCTATGAGATATTAGTCGGGCTGCGATACCTTCGGGCCAAGCGTCGGCAACGAACCATTTCGTTGAATACGTTTATCTCCATCACCGGGATCACACTTGGTGTGGCAGCACTCATTGGCACACTTGGCATCATGACCGGCTTCAAGGAGGACCTCCAATCAAAAATTCTTGGCACGACCGCGCATGTGATCGTCCAGGAACGTGGCAGCAATGACATGAAAGGCTATACGGACCTAGTCGATCAGATTGAAGCTGTCCCCGATGTCATCGCCGCTGCCCCGTTTATTTTCAAACAAGTGCTCGTCACCTCCAAAACAGCCGTGCAAGGGATCATCCTCCGGGGCATTCAGCCCTCGCAGGAAACACGCGTGACCGATTTAGAAGCCAACATGAAATTTGGGGATTTAGCTGATCTGACCCACCCTCTTACTCCATCCGCATCGACATCTTCCAATCCTGGTCAGGACAACCCCACACCTTCGCCCTCCAATCCGCCCGGAATTATTTTGGGAAAGGAATTAGCCTTTCGGCTTGGCGTGTTTATCGGCGATACCATCAACGTGGTGTCACCTGTCGGCCCCATGACCTCGTTAACCATGACACCGAAAATTCGACCCTACACCGTTGTCGGCGTATTCGAATCCGGCATGTTCGAATATGATTCTTCGTTGGCATACATCAGCCTGGAAGAAGCCCAGAAATTTTTCAATCTCGGCAAGACGGTCACCGGGATTCAAGTCAAAGTCAATGACGTATTTTTGGCGCAACAGATTGCCCAACGCTTGGAAGCCACACTCGGCCCTACCTTTATCGCCCGTGATTGGATGCAGTTAAATCGAAATTTGTTTTCGGCATTGAAACTCGAAAAAACCATGATGTTTCTTCTGCTCGTCTTAATTACCCTGGTCGCATCGTTCAATATCGTGGGGACCCTGACGATGATCGTCAACGAGAAACAGCGTGAAATTGCCATCCTCAAAGCCATGGGCGCCACGCCAGGAGCCATTATGCGGATTTTTATGTTAAACGGGTTGGTAATCGGCATCGTGGGAACGGGCATTGGGGTCCCTCTCGGCTATACCTTTTTGTGGCTTATTCAGAACTATTGGACCTTCGACGCCTCCGTCTATTACATCTCCCGCATTCCGGTGCACATCCTGCCATTGGATGTGCTGTTAGTAGCCACTTCGGCCATCCTGATCAGTTTTGCCGCCACGTTCTACCCTTCATGGCAAGCGGCGAAGTTAGACCCAGTCAGCGCCCTTCGTTATGAATAACCTAATCGACTCAGAGTTCACGCCCCAAGTGCCATTGGTTTCTATCGACAATCTTTGTCGCTCATTTCAGATGGGCAAGCAAACGGTGCATGTCCTCAACGGCATTACCATGACCCTCCGGCGAAAGGAAATGGTGTCGATTGTCGGGGCATCGGGGGCAGGGAAAAGTACGTTGCTCCATATTATGGGAACATTGGATCGCCCGACCAACGGAAAGGTGCTGTTTGAAGGAAAGAATATGTTCCAGGTCAGCGAAACCGCCTTAGCGGGATTCCGGAATAGATCCATCGGATTCGTGTTTCAATTTCATCACCTCCTGCCTGAATTCACCGCATTGGAAAACACCTATCTTCCGGCACTCATTCAAAAAATCCCCAAACATCAGGCGGTGGACGCCGCAAAATCTCTCCTATCTGAAGTGGGGCTTTCTCACCGTCTGCACCATAAACCAGGGGAATTATCAGGAGGAGAGCAGCAACGTGTCGCCGTGGCCAGAGCCTTGATCCGGCATCCTGACCTTGTCCTGGCGGACGAACCGACCGGCAATTTGGATACGCATACCGGTGACGAATTATTCGAACTCTTACGAAAACTCAATCACACGCATGGAACAGCCTTCGTGATTGTGACCCACAACGAAAAACTCTCCCTTCAGACCGACCGGTTGATTCAACTGCAGGATGGCCAGATTATTGAAGATCGCTGCCTGACGGATGGCTCGCCCACCACGAAAATGCCGTAAGACCACACAAAAAGGGGAACTCCATTTCCGTTAATGAAGCTCCCCTTATGAAGACCACCTGACTCTTTATATGGTACTTTTTCTACACTCCCTCATTCCAGCCTGAACGCTATCTCCCGGAATTGATAGCCTCACTCGCTTCGCCAATGGCCCCTATTAATATTAAGGGGAAGCTGTGATACGGTCCTTGATCTCATCAAAAGTGGTCTTGGGAATAATGTTTTTTGCCACAAGTTCGCCACGGAGCCGATAAGGCCGGTTTGAAACCACTTCCTCAGCTGCTTCCCGAGTTAACCCCAGCGTCAACACCAGGTCACTCACGGGCGCCTTATTGATATTCACCAAATCTCCTCCAATTTTGGGAAGGGTTGGAGGTGTCGCAATTTTTGGTACGGACGGTTTGGACGAAACAATGGAGCTGGAAGTCACAGGCGGGGCAATTTCACTCCTGGAGGAATCAGGCTTCTCCGTAGGCTTCATCACTCCAGCAGTACTCCCTATGGAAGATTCACGGGTATCTTTTAATTCCTTCTGATAGCGCAACACCGTCTCTTTCAGGGCTTTGTTTTGCGCTTTCACTTTTTGATATTGGTCCACCACCACCCGTAATTTTGACGTGAGCTGCTCTTTCTCCTGATCTAATTCTCGCTCACGTGTTTCCAATAAGGTGTGCTCATTTTTTCGCCCTTCTTTAATCCGTTGCACTTCGGTGGTCATCGTCTCTAAATCCGTAGAAACTTTTTCGTTTAACCCCTTGAGATTACGTATTTGTTCTTCAAGGGCTTCCTGATGCATCCGGCTTTTTTCCAACTCGGCCTTGGCCGACTCCATATCCGCCACCGATGCCTCATATTTCGATTTTGAAACCATACACCCTGACAATCCCACTAAAAGCACGACCGAAATGACCACCCACCTGTTCATAATATCCTCCTCGTCCCTGCCAATAGAAAGATTCATCCTTGAAAAAACTCCTCCTGACCATATCTGGCCCTTGGATTTACACCCCTATTTCAGGATTTATGGCATCCTTACGGTTATGTCAAGCCTAACCGCCGCCCTGGCTTGTGGGTTCCCACTCCTTACCGCTTACACAACATACCATTGAGGACGTCGGTCTTTGAGCAAATCGTTATAGGGATTGATTCGTTTGTCGCGGGCTTCCGCCACATCCATCTCGAACAGACCAACCTCTTCGTCTGTTTGGGAAGACCGACACAAAATCCGTCCATTGGGAGCCACTATCTCACTCATGCCAATGAATGGCAATGCCGGTTTTTCCCCACGCTGTTCCCGGCCGACCCGGTTGGCAGTAATCGCAAACACCCCGTTTTCCAAACACCTCGTGACCATGGCATCAGGACAATACGGCAACACTAAATTGCTGGGATGGCAGAGAATATCGGCACCCTTGATGGCCAAACTTCTTGCAGCTTCCGGGAAAAACCAGTCAAAACAGACGAGAAGCCCAACCTTGGCCTTTCCAATGTCCCAGACTAGAAACCCCGTATCTCCTGGAGTAAACCAGAGGGTTTCCTCGAAAAATAAATGGGTTTTCCGATAGGTCCCGATATACCCTTTCGGCCCGATCAGAACAGCTGAATTATATAACCGGTCATGATCCCGTTCAGCCAACCCGACCACGACGTGCAAATCACGGCCCCGAACGGCCTCTTCCAAGGCTTTGATGGTGGGACCGGACGGAATCTCTTCTGCCAGGTCCCTGACGTCGTCTTTAGAAAGAAATTGATACCCCGAGAACGCAAGTTCGGGAAAAACAAGGAGTTGCCCTTCAAAGTTATGGATAGCACTCAGAATGGTCTCTAAATTGCGTCGAACTTCACCAAACACCGGAGAAAATTGAAAAAATCCTCCACTGATCTTGGACATCACCACCCCACAAAAAAAAAGCGGGCAGAGACGACTCCACCCGCTTTTTTATCAGACAAAGGCTTTATGATTATTTAACCTCTTTCAAATGCATGACGGCACTCTTCGCATGCTTGGTCCCAACCTCAGCATGACCGGCCTTGCCATGCTCCACGGCTTCCATGAGTTCGTGAACACCTTCATCCAAATGAGGATTCTTCACCTCTTTTTGAGCACCTTGGGCGTGGGTCAAGGCTTCCTGAGCATGCTCCACTAATGCATCCGCATGTCCCTGCTCGCCATGTTCCACGGCTCCTTCAGCATGGGCAATCGCCTCAGCCACATGGGGATTGGCACTTGCAAGAGCCACAGACCCCCACGATCCCACAACCAGCAACCCGAGAACGGCAACCATGCCAATTGCCTTACTAACCGTTTGCTTTTTCATCCCTGACCTCCTTGAAAAAGTTATTAAACAATACTGATCGATTGGATCATCCTCTCATTCCCCACAGGCAAGATCAAGATGATTTCATCTGATCCTGGTTGGTGACCCGATATAACAATTTGACATCTTTTTCCGCCGGTGCCGCAAAATCCCGTGACCACTCCCACCATGACCCCGGATACACTTTTACTCGTGAAAACCCGACGTACCGCAGCAGACAAAATACCCACGCCGCCCGAACGCCTCCCAAGCAATAGGTCACGATTTCCTGATTGTCCCGTAAGCCATGATCTTCAAATATTTTCTTGACCTGGTCGGGAGGTTTCACCGTGGCATCCGGTTGTAAAAACCGGTTCCACGGGATATTGATGGCAGAAGGAATATGGCCCGCCCGAGGCAACCCATCGATCTCCTTCCCCGCATATTCCTCAACGCTTCTGGCATCAAGAATTATGGTATCCGGATGAGGTCCTTTGACCAGTTTTTTTACCCATTCCTTATTCACCATAAGTTCAGGATTGGCCATGACCGTAAAATCACCCGGCTTGGGTTGAATCGCTTCATGTTCAAAGGGACGCTGCTCCGCAGTCCACTTGACCCACCCACCGTCCAGAATTCTGACGCTGGAATGTCCCAAATACCTCAACATCCAAAACATGCGCCCCTCATCACCCCAATTATCGAAGGGGTTGCAATAAACGACCACATCGCTGGACTGGTTGATTCCGAGCGCTCGAAGACGCGCTTCAATCCTCCCCAGGTCAGGATCCAAAACACCCTTTGCCACGGCTGATGGATCGCTGTACCCATGCCAGGTACTATGAATCGCACCGGGAATATGAGAGGAATAGGCCGCACGTCCTCGCACATCGATGATGACTAAGTCCTCACGGCCCAGATTTTGGGCTAGTGATTCGGTATCAATGAAAAAATTTTCGGCCACAGTTCTTTCCTTTATGAATGAAGTGAAGGTGTATCTACCCGGGAATGAGGAGCAAACCCTTCGGATGGTGCAATACACCCTACCCGAGAATCGGGTTCGTGATCCTGTAAAACCGTAGACAGAGTCGCATCCAAGGGGAACTCCCGTTCATAGATTGTAAAGACATATGGATCATCGCCCGTCAGACCATACTGATCTCGCAACATCTGATTTTGACCATCGGTCTGAATATGATACCGAATCCGTGCCTGAACCATCCACCCTTTTTCATGTTCAGGCATTTCATATTCAAAGGAATAATCCCGGCTGGCAAGGGGCAACAATCGGTTATCGTATACTTCCACAATCACCGGCTGCCAGAGGATCCAACGGCCCATGGTATCGGATTGCTCCTGCACCAACGTGCCATTAGGATCGCGCACGGTAAATTCGACGGTAAAAAACCGGTCAGGGTCCCCGGTCGGAATTTTGTGCCCAGCCCCCGCATTGATCAGTGTCAGCGTCAATTTGACATCGTCACCTGGTTGGGGTGTGGGAGGATCTACCTGCACTTGGACAGCAACCGCTCGCTTGACCATATCCGGATCATGACCTCCTCGCCAGAGATGTCGTCGACCGAATCGAATAGGGCTATCCTTGGCAACCGGCCGCTCGACTTCCGGCATATGACAACTCTGACAAATTAGTCCTTTTTCCTTCATGAAAAACTTGCCTTCATACTCAGGATACGTGCCACAAGGTCCCACATTATAGAATTGCATGGGCCCTGAAACGACATTATGACAGCGATAACAGATTTGGGTGGTTCTGAACGATGGATCAAATTTTGTGGGATGAGGCGCCACCGAATCGTCATATGGACCGAGAATCATCCCATCCCGAACATGGCAGGCTGCGCAAGTGACGCCTTCTTGTTGATATTCCGCATCGTACCGGTAATTAGGAATTTGAACGGCTTTTTCGACACGCCCACGAGGCAGCTCTTGAATAAGGGTCGGTTGCTGATTTTCCAATGGCGTATGACAATTCAAACAGACCCAGATATTGCCATCTTTCTTCCAATACGCTTTAAAAAACGGATCGTGAAAGGCTTCGGCATGAATACTGGATTTCCATTCTTCGTAGATTTCGACATGGCAACTTCCACATTCTTCCGCTTTCAAGCTCTGCAATCCCACTGGAATCTGTTGATAAGGAATGGGTTTCGCGTAATCCTCTCGTAATCCAAATATGACGGTGGGACGAATCTCCGTATAAAAGATGTAGATTCCTGCCCCCACCACCAACAGGAGAAACAGCCACGCTTTTCCTCCCCATGATCGCTTTGATTTCATCACGTCAATGATCCAGCAAAACCTGAAGATGGCGGTCCACCGATCCCCCCAAGGCCTTGAGATGATAGCCACCTTCTAAACATGACACGATTCGTCCATTTGCAAATTTTTTCGCTATCTTCGAGACAATGATTGTCAGGTCGGCATAGCCTTGTTCCGTTAAACCCATACTCGCCAACGGATCATCCCGATGACCGTCAAACCCGGCGGAAATCAGGATACATTCGGGTTGAAAGTGTTCGGCAGCCGGGACCAGGACATTCTGGAAGATTGCGCGATACTCCTCATCCCCTTGTCCCCCCGAGAGCGGCACATTGATGGTCAGACCTTTCCCTTGATCTTTCCCGGTTTCCGTCGCCCGGCCTGTTCCGGGATAAAACGGGAACTGGTGCGTACTGAAAAACAAGACCGTAGGATCATCATAGAAGGCCTGTTGCGTACCATTGCCATGATGCACGTCCCAATCCACAATCATGATCTTCTGTAGTTCATACTGTTGCTGAAGATAACGGGCAGCAATCGCGACGGTATTAAAGAAACAAAACCCCATCGCTCGGTCCGCCTCGGCATGATGCCCAGGAGGCCGCACGGCGCAAAAAGCCTGATCAATGTCGTGGTTCATGATCGCATCAACCGCCGCTAACCCCCCGCCGACTGCCAGATAGGCAGCCTCCACCGTTCCCGGACACATCGACGTATCAGGATCCAGGGAGACATAACCAGTTGAGGGGGAGCGTCGTTCAAGACTCTCCACATACGAAGCGTCGTGGACGAGTTCAATCCATCTCCGCTCGGCCCGTCGTGGTGCAACCTGATGCAGCCGGGACCACGTTCCCGAACTCTCTAATTGCGCGCGTATGGCCCGAAGCCGCTCAGGGGACTCCGGATGGCTTCTGCCCATCTCATGGAGACCATAGGCCGGATGAGAAACGTATCCAACACGTCCCATGCTCAAGAACTCCCACACTTGAAAAGGAAATCATGCACAGAGGAAAAACTTGCTCACCCTTATCGAGACGAAACCTTGCGCCTACTGACAAGCAGGAGGGAAAAGCGAAAAAGATCCTAGCATAGGGGAGTGGCTTAGACAACGAATCCACCCGCATGATAGGCTGGTTTTTGTGTATGGTTCTATCATCATCGTTTCTGATTGGAATTCACGCCATGGCCAATCCTAAGATCGAACAGTTTAAGAGAGTGCTCCAAATGGACCCGAAGGACGAAACCATGTGGTTCGGTTTAGGGAAAGCCTTCATGAATGACGAAAATTGGAAAGAGGCGATTCCTGCCTTGGAGCAATGCATTCAGGTCAAACCTGAATACTCAGCCGCCTATTTTGCGCTGGCTCAATCACTTCACCAGACACGCGACTTTGAGAAATGCCAGACCATATGCACCGAAGGCATCACCGTAGCCACCAAAAATGGCGATCTCCTCGTCATTAAAAACCTCGAAGCCCTTAAAGCGTCATTACCTTCCTCCTAACCACTCTCACTTGTTCTAAACATTCCCCAACGCATTGGCTTCACATTCTTTCCTTGATACTCTTAAGTTCTTGGGAGCTGAGGCGATATCGAGCAACCGGGTTTACTGTTAACAATCGAATCCGAGGGTCGCGCGCATCCCCTGATGGTCGAGTCACCCAAGAGACCTGGCGAATACGAATGGGATTACGTAATTCCTGCGCCGGGGCCCTCCAGATGGTCAACAGGATTGCACTGAACTGAGGGACGTCGACGACCACTCCGACCAACATCGCAGCCAATCGCTGAAGATCTAACGGAGGAATGGCCTGAGGTCGACCTTTCCCCCATGGCAAATCGGGAACACTGACGGCCAGCAATACCGGTGCGCAGTACCGTTCTAATTGCCTGGATTTCTCAGCCATGCGTGACAACAACCGCTTGACCAAGGCCTGTTCAAAAAACTCATCAGAAGATTCAAGAATTTGATGAGGCTGGAGTCGCACTACAGGGGATTTGCGAGTAACCCCTTGGGTCGATTGAATGACCGTGACTTCCACAAAAAATCGATGTGTGCCTTCATAACACTCCAAGTCCGCCGTTCGTCCCCCAGAGGCCTCTAAGAACGCCACCGAAAAGCCGGCTTGTGCGAGAAAATACGCGGTCTCGATCTCGGCATGCGCAGACGCCGCCTGCTTGACGGACAATCGATTGATGTGATCCCACAACATCGCCAGTCGACGTTGGCTTTCTCCATCATCACAGGCTTTGGCAAGGGCCTGCCATTGTTGGACAATCACATCACACTTGGGTTGTCCCTTCACACTCCTCCCTCATGAGCCCAGACACCGAACAACCAAATGTGCCTTTCTGACAATCGACCCTCAAGCCTACTCGCCGACACTCAGCCAGTATATCAATTTGAAGCGGCACAGGCTTTCCCATTTGGGCCGGAAAATCGCTGGCCATCGTGTACCCCGCAAACATTCACGGATAGTAACTGTGGGAGAACAACGCGAAAGACTCCCACGAAGGCCTGATCGGCGTTAAGCGTTGGACGCTTCTGAGGGATGCTTCAACTCTTCGAGAGTAAACTGTTTCGGGAGCATGACCGGTAGGACCAGACCAATCGGATCTCCACGCAGAATAGTCGTGGTCTTGTCCGGAGATGGGTCCAATTGCAGCAGAAAATTCGTCACAAAGGCGTCGTGATCGGGGAGAAAATCATAGGGATTCGGAGTCAGTTTATATTCTTGCGTTTTGATGCCTTCCCAGACGGAGAAGGTCCGGTTGGGCAAATAATAAAAATGGTTGGGAATGTCCTTCATCATCATGCCGACTTGTCTGGGGTAATAAAAACGAATGCCACAATAGAGCTTGGGAAAGCCACTATTCAGAATCGTATCGACATACATACCCGAAAACGATTTATATCCCAGGAGCCGCTCTTCAGGAAGAATGGGCGGAGACTGCCATTCAAAACCACTGCCTTTCCTACGAAACCGGCAATCCGCCGGTGAACGGATGAGCCAGCCATATTGCCCCACGGCTCGAACCGGCCCGCAATCATCCGGCAGGACTTTGTACCCAGAGGCCGCTAACTCCCGTTGCTCAGGCAAAGGCATGTTGGTCATCAACGGACGATGGGGATGAAAATCAAGCTTGAGTCGTTCCGGAGCAAAGGCAGTGGAATATTCCCGCTCCCAATAAATGACCCACTTGTCATCTGTACTACCTGACAACCCACTCATTAAATGTCTCTCATGGTTGACCTGAAAGCGCTTGCCCCTTCTTCACCATCCACGCCACTTCGGCCACACGCTTACCCAAGGCCCTTGCACTAGAACGCTCCACATCATTTATGCCAGGGCTGTCGCCTTCCGTTGTCGCCGAAGCCCCAAACGCTCCCCCGTCACTCACCACAATCATCTTGTTCCCGAGCATGGCCGCAAGAATGGTCAACATCGTCACCTCTTTCCCGCTGGATACTTGTCCTCCGGTCGCAAAGGCCGCTCCCACCTTATTTTGCATTTTCCATTCGGGAAACACGCCAAATTCAAACTGCCACCGATCAAAAAAGGATTTGACTTCACCTGACATATTGGACCAATAGACCGGCGAACCTACTATGACCGCATCGCTGCCAAACAACTCATCGGCGGTCACCTGCCCCACAGTTTTCAGGAGGACGGTAGTCCCTGGTATCGATTCAGCACCTTTTTGGACACTTTTGGCCATCTCTGCTGTATGACCGGAAAGGGAATGATAAGTCACTAAGACCTGAAGGCCATCGTTCGCTTGAGGAGATGAAGGTTGAGCGGAAACCTGCACACACCCACACCACCAAACAAGGGCAAACAGAGCCACCCAAAGGATACTTCCCCGCAACACTTTCATGAGGAGAATTGAATGGGAAACAAGACAAAGATAATTTTCAGCTAAAGAACCAATCTACCAGGAAATTAATCTTCGCTATCGTCGTTCGATTTCTTCGTCCATTTGCTCTTCTACCGATACATGGGTCAATGCCCCTCGATAATCGCACTTATGACACCGTACCCGAAATTCCTCCAACCACTTTTCTTGCACAAAATGTTGATGACATTTAGGGCAGGCGAATACCCCTTTGACATAATGTACCTGTTTCCGATACTTCATACCCAACCCTCCTAAAAAATGAATTAACGACCGGTGCTAGCCTGCCACAGGCCTTTTTCCAAATGCAAATTGGGATCAAACCAATACCGCAATATGGCACCCGGCCAAATCCCTGCTCAAGTCCCAGTTTCGTGGGGGGCTCCAATGACCCTCATACGTTGTTTGCGGGGAAAGTATTGGTCATGAATCTTTTTGAGGCGGGCTTGCTCAACATGGGTATAGATTTGTGTCGTAGCAATACTGGCATGGCCGAGCATCATTTGGACCGAACGAAGATCGGCACCATGATCCAATAAATGCGTGGCAAAGGAATGGCGAAGCATGTGAGGTGAAATAGGTTTGGTAATGCCTGCACGAGCGGTACGATCCTTGAGAATTTTCCAAAAACATTGCCGGCTCATGGCCCGACCCAGCCTGGTGAGAAATAACGCCGACGACGTCCGCTTTCTGACAAAGGCCGGGCGTGAAGACTGCAGATACTCCGAGACCAACTGGCGTGCCTTATCTCCGATCGGAACGATACGTTGTTTGTCCCGCTTGCCCGTCGCTTGCAAAAATCCCACATCCAGATTGAGATGCGCCATTTCCAAATGGATGAGTTCAGACACCCGAAGACCGGTAGCATATAACAATTCCACCATGGCAGCATCACGGAGATCTTCCTTGGTATCCAGCACGGGCAGGTTGAGCAATCTGGTCACTTCGGCTTCGGACAACAACTTTGGCAATTGGCTCCATTGCTTCGGCGTCCCTTTCAATATACCCTCAAAGGTCGGGTCATCCCTTCCCCTCTCAAAGGACTTATAGAAACCCCGGACAGAAGCCAGACACCTGGCAATTGAGGAGGAGCTCAGGCCTTCGGCTTTCAAGCTGCTTAAGAATTGAAACCACAGTGGCTTGGAGAGATGTGTGGGATCGGCAATGTGGTGTGTTCGAAAAAAGATCTCGAGTTTCCTGAGGTCCCGGCGATAGCTCTCAATGGTATTCGCCGCATAGCCCTGTTCGACTTGCAACATGGTGAGATAGCGATCGACTAATTCCTGCATCGGCTCTTTACACCACCTTCATCTTTCAAGATGGGAAAACCCCAATTTTTTCTGATCCCACCGCTGATAACCTAGTCCAAAGATTTTCTTGCAGTCTTCTATTTTGGTAAGAATACTTCCTGGTATACTAAAATAAGGAAAGTATTACCGTCACCGTATTCTGCGCTTGAATTATTCACCCACTCATTCATTCCGGTGTTGGCCTGTTTCCATACGAACAATCCCTTCAATTTCCGCGGCGTTTAGGTAAATTTCCCTTGTCAACTGTCTCACTCAAATATCTGTTGCTGCGAACCCTATTGTCTCTCGTACTGGGATGCCTGGGTTCGCTCTTGGACCAGGGATTGTGGCCTTTCATTGGGGTAGACACCAATCTCGCATTTGCCCAACAATCTGCACCTTCCCCTCTTCTGGACCGAGCAAAATCGGAATTGGAAGCAGGACACCCTGCAGCCGCGATCACGACTCTCGAGCAGTTGATTGATTCATTCCCTCCTCCAGAGATTCTGGAAGAAGCCTACCTCTTGCAAGCGACCGCACTGAAACATGACCACCAGCCGACGGATGCCCTTACGGTTTTAAAGCAACTCCTGGAAGAGTTTCCCTTTTCGCGTTCCTCAAACCCGGCTCGGGTCTTGATGGCCGAACTTTATATCGAGTTACAGGACTTTGAGCCTGCCCTGGATCAATTGTATCAGGCCTTGGATTATGCCACTGATCTGGACTTACGCCGGTCCATATTCCAATTGATTCGTCAAACCGAGTTAAACAATCACAACCCGCTTGGCGCGGTAAAAGCCCTGTTAAATGAAATGGGTTTAGCCGATCAGACTGAGCGGCTCGAATTAGAAGGTCTCACTCGAACCCTCATTTTGCAACAGTTAGACGAATCCGCACTCCAGGAACTGGTCGAAGGGTATTCCTCCCGCTATCCAGGTGACATCGCGACCATCCGTTTGATTGAACTGCATACTGCCCATGGGGATGAGGTCCTGGCCGAACGGGATATCCGGGGATTTCTCAAACGCTTTCCCACCCATCCCTATGCTCAAACGGCGATGGCCCTCCTGCAATCATTTATCAGCAAGATCAAATTTCATTCGCATATTTTGGCCGCGGCCCTGCCTTTTTCCGGTCCCATGAAAACCTATGGAACAGATTCATTAAACGGCATTCGACTCGCCCTCGAAATCGCCAAGGAACAATGGGGACTGACGTCGGTTGGACTGGTCGTAAAAGACACCACAACCCTCACCGCCCCGTTACGCGTCGAAATACAACAAATGCTGGATGAGTTTCGGCCCCTTGCAGTCGTAGGGCCCTTGTTGTCCCGTGAAATACAGGGACTCGCCCAACTCCCTGATGACTATGCCACACCCTTTGTCACCCCTTCCTCCACACTCTTAAATGTGCGACAGTTTGGATCGTTTTGGTTTAGTACCGCCATGACCTCATCCGTCCAAGCCAAACGTCTGGTGGAATATGCCATCCTAAAACTAGGATACCATCGCTTCGGCATTATTTATCCTCAAACCGCTTATGGACGAGAAATGGCTGATATGTTCGCTAAAGAAGTCTTGCACTCCGGCGGGGAAATTATCGCCTCTGAGGGCTATGCTGACGACCAGACCGACATTGGTGAACAATTACGCCACTTGAAGGAGACAGATCTGGCCACATACGGCACCACTCAAAATGAAAAAACCCGAACCGGGGAAGATCGCATGGTCTACACACCGGGGTTTGACGCCGTCTTTGTCCCAGGACAGCCCGTGCACTTGGCCCTCATTGCGGCACAACTGGCATTTTATGACATGAATGTGCCGATTTTAGGCGGCAATAGCTGGCATAGTCCTGAGCTGTTTCGGTGGGCCAAACACGATCTGGACGGCCATATTTTTGTCGATGGCTTTTTCCCCAACAGTCCTGACCCCAATATTCAGATGTTTGTTCAGCGGTATCGAAGTCAGTTTCAAAAAGAACCCTCCCTCTTCGCCTTCCAAGCCTATGATGCGGCAACCATGGTGATGGAAACCATCCGCCAGGGGGCTCAGTCCGGACAAGGGGTTTGGGACCAACTTGTGCGGCGCTCTGATTTACCGGCGTTGAGCGGATTTGCATCTTTTAGTTCCGCCGGCATTCTGAACCGAAGGCTCTACCTCCTCCAAGTCAAAAACAAGACCTTTACCCAACTCAACTAAGCCAGATGGATTCCCTTTCCTCTTTTCTCTATAACCTCTCTTTCATGCTGGTTCCACTCATGGCCGCCGTGGTGTTACACGAATGCGCCCATGGGTGGGTCGCAAATTTCTTTGGAGACCAGACAGCCAAAAACCTGGGACGACTCACCATCAATCCCCTCCCGCACATCGACCTGTATGGAAGCATCATTGTGCCACTGATGTTGTCCCTGATACCGGGAGGGTTTGTGTTTGGCTGGGCTAAACCCGTTCCAGTTAATCCTGCACAACTCCATAACCCCAGACGGGATATGGCGTTTGTGGCCGCAGCCGGACCGCTCATGAATTTATTTTTGGCGATTGTCAGCAGCCTCTTGCTCGCCCTCTTTCTCTATCTCGACCCCACCCTCCAAGCCAACTGGCCTCCTCAGCCTGGTGTTGAACCACGCCGCGATCTTCTCGGCATGATCCTGGTTCCCCTCACGGCCATGGCCTTATCTTCCATGATCATTAATATCGTGTTATTTTCGTTCAATCTTCTACCGGTTCCTCCTTTGGATGGGAGCCGGGTTCTCCGTAGTCTCCTCCCGGTCAGATCCGCGGAAGTCTTAAACCGGTTGGAACCCTATGGGATGTTTCTTATTTTAGGACTCTTGATGCTGAATTCGTATATCCCCATAATCAGCACCTTTATCGGAATGGTGTTTCAGATATTTCAGCGCCTCTTTTTACCTGCTTTCATAACTTAACGAGAACCGGAATACTAACTATGACCACACGAGTACTCAGCGGCATGCAACCGAGCGGGCTCATGCATTTAGGCAATCTTCTTGGGGCGCTGGAAAATTGGAAATCCTTACAAGCTCAATACGAATGTTATTTTTTTGTGGCCGACTGGCATGCCATGTCGACCAATTATGCCGACACCGGCCGGATTAAAGAATTCACTCAGGAATTGTTGATTGATTGGCTGGCAGCCGGCATTGATCCGGAACGGGCTACGGTGTTTGTCCAATCCGGCATTCCCGAACATGCCATTCTCCATTTGCTGTTCTCTATGATTGTGCCAATTCCCTGGTTGGAACGAAATCCGACATATAAGGAAAAGCAGGAGGAGATCAAAGAAAAAGATCTTTCCACCTATGGGTTTTTGGGCTATCCGGTCCTCCAGGCGGCAGACATTCTGTTATACAAACCCGATATCGTCCCGGTCGGCAAGGATCAGCTTCCCCATTTGGAACTCACACGGGAAATA
>JAGQKG010000289.1 GCA_020430245.1 Nitrospira sp. | reverse complement strand
ATTTATCGAAGGGCTACAACCCGCTCAGTCTGACACCCTGGAACATTAAAAAGATGCTGTATAATCCGGCGCCACTTAATACGATTATCGCCAAGGCTTGTTTGGCGGCCTGGGGTCGGAAACATGGGTCGCAAGATCCCCGCCCCTGGTCAGGCAGCTTGAGCCAGAGCGCCACGCAGCAACAGGGTCATGCATATGCCGATACCAATTTGTCTAAGGGATTTGAAACCAATTCCGGACGTGATGCCCTGCTCACGCTGGAAGAAATCCTTCGTTCCCGCCGCCCTTCTAGCTCCCCGTCCCCTGCGCCCCAACCCAATCCCTCGCGGTAATTATTAAGATGATGACAGGTCGCGGGTTTCGGTCCGGGAGCCGAGGTCCTTTTGGTTGGGCAAAAGGGCCCAAAACCCTTGACCCCCGTCCGGCCTTACCCGAATTGGGAAGACGCAAGATATAAATGAGGGTGGACCTACTCGCTACTCTCAGACAAGGCCAGCCGGTTTTTTCGAGCGTCCACCCAGATGGCCGGGCGGCAGGGGCCGATCAGGGGGAACAGATGGGGCTTAGGAAGCTTGATGTCGAAATTCAGCAAATGCTGGGGGTGTGGCAGGCGTTCACCACCTGGCCGTTAATTAAATGGTAGTGTGTGGCCCAATCAAGGAGATTCCGGAATTCTTTTAGAGGGACTGTATCCTTACAAGGGTTTACCCTTTGATCGTGAATTCCATCGTGCCGATGACGTTGACCGCATGGAGCGCTTGGCCTGGTGAACCATAAAAAATCTTGACCTGATATTTCCCCGGATTCCATCCATCCGCCGGTTTTGAAATTTGAAAGTACCCTGATCGCTGATTCATTTCCAGTTCGATCACGTCTTTTCCGACGGGCGTATTCGACGTCACTTGCCCATCCTTCATTTGAAACCACGCAGCTGCGAATTGGCCAGGGGCGTCTAAGGGTTGTGCCTCGAAAACGATGTAAAACATCTGCGTGTCTACAGGGAATTCGGAAATGCCAGGGTTAACGGGTTCAACATATGCATCTCCCGTGGTCATCCATCCTGGCCGTCCAAGGGAATCCCAGGGTGTGTCATATCCCGTGGCCATGGTGATCCAGGTAAAGACACCCTGTGGGCGTTTCCAGTTGACCTGATCAAGCGACATGTTTTTGAGCATGTCGTTTTTGTTGGGTGCCAGGGTTGAGCTGCCAAACGGATCGTCTGCCCAACTCATGCTGCTGAACAGGCCAATAAGAACAAGAGACACCGCAGAGCGATAGAAGGAATAACCCCCGACTGACTTGTGAAACAATCTCATGAAAAATTTTTGTACCGTGTGCATGGTCCACCTCCTGGTGGAAAGTCTTTTTTTGTCTGATCAATTTATCTCATTTTACAATACTTGACCCACAAGTCTTACGCAATCAGGCGAGAAAAATAACCGGGAAAAGAAAGAATGAAGAAAAAGCGGAAAGAAGGATTACGGAAGAGGAGCAGCCACCCGGGAACCTTCAATCCCTTGCCGGCGACTATCGACAATTCTATCGGCAACCTCGGCAATGTGCTTTTCGAGAATGAGACGGAGATGGCTGCCGGGCCGATAATCCGCAGGAGCCATGAAATGGACCCGGTCGGCGTGGAAGGTAAGCTGATAACATTTTTCAAAGGACCGACGGGTCTGATCATCCGGATTATAGACCGCCAAGGCAAACCCGCCATTCTTCTTCATGACGGTAAAACAGGGGACATCTGTCGGTCCATCGCCTACATAGATCATTTGCCGGAACGGCACCCGACGACTTTCCTCAGGCATATGATCGTTCACATCTTCTTTTAAATCGGTTAATCCTTTGTTGACACGAAACAGGAATTGGGTTTTCTGTGTGTGGCTGATGGTCCGTTTGGGGAAACTGATGTGCCCATCTTCTTCATCGAATTCACAGCCAAAAATGGCGCGTACTTGGCCGGCGACCACGCTACCCTCCAAAATGGCTTTGAGTCCGGAACTGACCACATAATGTTCCAAGCGGATGGGCACTTCCTCATATTTTGGTTTTTTTAAGATCCCATTGAGTTCTTCAAAAAATGAGGGAACCCCTGGGAAAAAAGACAATTGATTGCCCATGTCACGAAGGTCCTGATTTGAAAGAGTCCGGATGCGGGGTTCTTCCAGCATCCGTTTCATATAGGCCAGCTCCTGATCGTAATCTTGGGCTTCGATCAGAGCCGTGCAGCTTTTCCAAAATGTGGACGGGTCAAGCTCGGCGTGCCGGAGAATCGTATGATCCTGCATGTAATGCGGGCTCAACGTATGATCGAAGTCATAGATGATGGCAATAATGTTCTGGGGTTGATTCATAGCAGTTCCCTTCTCGTTTCTTGGGGAAAGCAGTGTAAGTTGAGGAGCGAAAGGTGTCAACGAATGAGCCAGAGGGAGGGAAGAGGGCGGGGCGTGCTTTTACATTTATGGATTACTGTCGTTAGAAGCAATGGGGCGTGAAGGGGATATCAGAATGGGGATGGGTATGTATTAGGTTATAGCGTATACGCGTGCCTTGCTGGTTTGAACAAAGAATTTTCTGATCACTGAGTTCTTCGGGAGAAAGTGTGCCGGAAATCTGGTTGCTAATGCTGGCCCCATCCCAATTGCGTTGAGAAAGACCTATCCTCCAAAGGGCGGCATTTCGGAAATATTTTCACTGGAAATCTATGATGGCTGCTTCAAGACCGCACAGATCAACACTTCGGAAATCCCAATTCCTGGGATCCGGTTTCTCACCGGACCGGAACCGTGTAATGAACCCGGTAATTTTCACCTCTCGAAGCAGGATATACCTAGGGTGGGGAGATATGATGGTCGATCGGTTTTCTTGAGGTTGCATGAGGACGATTTGGTGTAGCTCGTCCCTTTAGCGTCTCGGTTGACCGCACCTGAGGATGAAGGGAGTCTCATCCTTATCTCATACGCCCGGAGAACATTATGGGAGCCCGGTCGAATGAAATCAGGTCAAGAAACTGAAGAAACCTGTGTTCTCAAATCGAGAAACAGTGGATCGCTATGGGGCATTTGCAATGTGGTTGGGAATGGTTGGAAGGGTTGAACGAAGTTCCTAATTCGGGTTGAAAATAGATCCAAGTGGGCGGACCTAAGCAAAACAAAAGCCGCGTCCCAGCCTGTAGGCCATGCGGATAGCCCTTACAATTCTTCCGCTTGCGGGTGAAACAGGCTCAGACAGCTAGACCTGAGTAACAGATTAGTGAACCTGACCAAAAGGGCGTCTCAAAGGAATCACCTTGTGGGGCAGGTCGGACTAAAAAATGGCCTTGACGAGTTCCTGGATGCTGCGTTGCATATCAGTATCGTCCGTAATCGGACGGGTTATGGCGGCATCGCAGGCCCGGTCTGGGGGGACGCCTTGTTGCATCAAGGTCCCGGCGTAGATCAACAGTCGGGTACTCACACCTTCTTCAAGCCCATGGTTTCGGAGATTTCGTACCTTTTCACCCAATTTGACTAACCGGAT
>JAGQKG010000288.1 GCA_020430245.1 Nitrospira sp. | reverse complement strand
GAGCTTCAACTTTTTCCGCGCCAAACCCGACCACAATGTGAATGGAATCGATTCCCGCCCGAAGGAGTGATTGGATTTGCCGTTTCACAATGGGTTGCCCATTGATGGGAACGGTACATTTGGGTTTATCGGCTGTATGCGGGAGTAACCGTTTTCCCTGTCCAGCACTTAATATTACGGCTTTCATCGTTGCAAGTCTCCTAATATGAGATATTCCATGTGTACCGTTGGACTGATGGTCGGTTGATGTTAATCAAATATTTAATTCGTGAAGTCCTGAAGCCGTCAGCCGTCGTCTGTGGACTTTTGGTGGCGTTGTTTGCCGGATATAGTTGGGTCACATTTTTAGCCAAAGCCGTCAATGCTCTGTTGCCGGCAAATATGATTCTCACGTTAATTGCGTTAAAAGTGGGCATTGCCCTTGAAGTCCTCATTCCCATTTCGTTGTATTTCGGCGTTATTTTAGGGTTTGGTCGATTATATACCGACTCTGAAATGAAAGCCTTTATGGCGTGTGGTGTTAATCCATATCGGATCCTCCTTACGGTTTTTTCCCTTTCCTGTTTGGTGGCTGTCCTTGTCAGCATCTTTTCGTTGTATCTGCGCCCATTGGCCTATGAAGAAATCTATCGATTGAAAGATGAGGGAGAGGCTGGATTTCGTCTGAGCAATTTGGATGCCGGGCATTTTTATGAACGACGTAATGGTTCTCTGGTCTTTTTTGCAGAAGATATTGATGAATCCCACCAAAAATTAAATGAGGTATTTGTTCAAAGTGAACATGGAGATACGTTGCAAGTTTTTTCGGCAAAGACAGCTCAAGAGCAACTTGATCCCCAAAGTGGCATCTCAATTCCTGTTCTCTTTGATGGATTCGAATATAAACTGACAAGGGAGGGGGAGATCAAGCACATTTCTAGTTTTTCGCGGATGGCGATTTATCCTCAGGAGCTTGTCGCGGAGTATAGACGCAAGGCAGAATCCACGCAAAATTTATTACAATCTGAGTCCCGGAAAGATATCACGGAACTACAATGGAGGTTTTTAGCGCCTTTTTCGGCAATTCTCATGGGGCTGCTGGGGGTGCCGTTAAGTCGCGCTTCCCCGAGACAGGGCAAATACGCCAAAATTTTTACAGCGACGGTAATCTTTTCAGTCTATTACTTTACGGGATTAATGGTGAGGAATCTGGTTGAGCAAGGCATACTCCCCCTTGTTCCCGGTCTTTGGTGGGTTGTCCTTGTGTTGGGAGCCTTGTTGGCATATTGGTTGGCACCCTCGCGATTTACTCGAGGGATGTCCTGAGAAATCCCAGTTCATGCTCCCTCACGATCCTCAGATTTTCTGAACAGGGTCAGTAATTTGTAAAAGGCTTATCTAACCGGTCTCACGATATTTCATGAAAATTCTCAATCGGTATCTGGCAGTCAGTTTACTGAAAGGATATTTCCCTGTATTGGCAATATTTTTGGCGGTTTTCAGTTTAATCGTATTTGTCGAAGAATTGGATGACGTCGGAAAGGGTCGCTATACCTTTTGGAGCGCTGGTGAGTTTTTGATGCTGACCCTACCAAGTCGGTTGGTGTTTCTCGCCCCGTTTGTGGCGTTGTTAGGGAGCATTATAGCTTTAGGTAGCCTTGCCAATGGGCGGGAACTCATCGCGATTCAGGCCGCTGGAGTTTCTCCCTACCAAATAGCCTGGTCAGTGATGAAGGTTGGGGCAGGTTTTATTCTCCTCACGGGTTTTCTGGAAGAGGTCGTCAATCCTTCCCTGGACCAAGAGGCCTATTTTAAGCGATCAATGGCACAATCGGATTCCGGGGCCTATAGGGGAAAGCAGGGTTTCTGGTTTCGGGAGGGGAAACGCTTCGTCAGAATTCATCAGATTCGCTACGGGGAAAGTCCGCAAGGTCTTGATATTTTTGAATTTAATGATGAGGGACAATTGGATTTCTATATGCATGCTGAAGAGGCGGAAATTGTCAATCCTCAGAAGTGGACTCTGAAAAATATTAAAAAGCAGGTCATTCACGGATTGAGGGTTTCCCAGGAGCACCTGGCGAGTCTGGAATGGGATTCTCCGCTTAAACAGAATGAAATCCGGTTATTGACTCTTCCTTCTTCCTCATTGGCCCCTTCCGAGCTCTTCCAATACATGAAAATCTTAAAACAAAAAAAACAAAATTTTCTGAGATATGAGTTAAGTTTTTGGGACAAAATTTTTATGCCCTTGAATACCGGCCTCATGATATTGGTGGCCATCCCGTTTGTGTTCGGTCCCTTGCGAACGTCCGCAGCGGGGAAGAGGGTCTTCATTGGATCCTTGGTCGGTCTGGGATATTATTTGATGACGGAAATTTCCAAACATGTTGGAATCCTGTTCGGAGCTTCTCCTTTATTAACTACGGCCACTCCCTTTCTCCTGTTGTCTCTTGGCACTTTTGTGTTGTGGCGGCGGTATCTCAATTGAAAAGTAGTGGAAAGTGGGCATAGAGATCATGCATGATCAACCGCTGTTTCGTTCTCCATGGGGGTCTGGCAGTCGTCGATGGGGCATAGGAGTAAAATAGGGGAATCGCATGGATGAGGCGTCAGGAATGTTGTACGCGAATTCAGGTATATGCCCTAGGATTTGTTTGGATGAATTCCCCGTGCAATCATAGACACGGATTCAGGCCGTAATCAGATTTATCCCTGTCAGGTATGCTGGAATAGTCGGTCGACTTTATTATTTATACGGAAGGGAAATAAGGGGTGGTAATTCAATGACTGTGGCTGCATTCATTGTCGATGATCCGAATATCCGATTGTGGAATTTAACCTCCCAGGCCCGATATCAACGAATGTTAAGTCGAATGGGTGTTGAAAAATTCCTGAATAACATCACCGAACTTCCGTCCGATCATTCGCTTCTGATTATTAGAGGGGATTATTTATTTGATGCGCGAATATTCTCCTTTCTCTTGAAGCAAACCAACGTTGTTCTGGAAGTTCAGTCTTCAGCTGGGTTGCACCCGGTCGTGGCTCATGTTGATTTTTCTTTGGCTTTCTCCACGTGTGAAGGGATCCAACGGGAACACACGAGAGATATTGCAAGCCTACAATCTGTGACATTGCAGGATCTTTCAATTTCTTTTTCAAACGAATTGCGAAAATCTGATCATCCCTATGTGTTCCCCATTCGCGAGAAGAACCGGGTGGCTTTGGAAGAACATTTATTCACGGGATCGTATAAAGGCGTCACTGATCTGGTGACGAAGTTTCTTTGGCCTGTTCCGGCCAAGTGGGCCACTCGGCTCTGTGCGCGTTGGGGGATTTCGCCTAATCAGGTGACATCGCTGAGCTTATTACTTGTGATTGCGGCGGGAGTGTTGTTCGCCTTTGGGCAGTTTTTCTGGGGACTTGTCCTGAGTTGGATGATGACCTTCCTCGATACGGTGGACGGAAAATTAGCTCGAGTAACGGTGACCTCCAGTAAATGGGGCAATATTTTTGATCATGGCATTGATTTAATCCATCCCCC
>JAGQKG010000287.1:1736-3559 GCA_020430245.1 Nitrospira sp. | reverse complement strand
CAATGGCATACTGGGATGTCGTGGTTGGTGCGTTACATTGACGGGCTGCCCCAGATTTCAGGCTGTGGCGTCGGTCCTCCAAAACTATCATGGGAAAGCTCATCACAACTAGCGGACTGTCATGCCTCATGAAATCAAACATGCAGCCAAAGAGAAGCCACCCCCATTCATAGTTACTATTAAGGATGATGTCTTGGCAAGAGATATGTATTGAAAATAGCCATTTCAGCAAAAATTGATTGTACCGTTCACTGGATATCCGATAGCGATAACCAACGACGTGCCGGACCGATGTCCCGGGTGATGGTTTGGTGTCTCGACTTGGTCCTATTTCTTCACAAAGAGATAAATGGCCAAACCAATGAGCATGACCGCAAAGATTTTTTTGAACAGGTCAGTGGGAAGACCTTCAACAAGGCGCGCACCGATTTGTGCCCCAATGACTCCCCCCAGGCCGAGCAGGAGGCCATATTTGTAATCCACATGAGCCATCCTCCCGTGGGCAATCAAGGCCGAGACCGCAATTACCATGATCCCGACAAATGAGGTGCCGACGGCTTTTTGTGCCGTGAAGCCGAGAAATAAGAGCAGGGGGACCATCAAGAATCCGCCTCCGAGCCCGGTGAAGGCGGCACCCATACCCACAAATACCCCGCTGGCAATAATAGCTAACGATGTAACATCCATGAAAACTTTCCTTTGCGATCTTGTGTGAAACCAAAGAATCCGATGTAATTATGAAACACGCAGTTCGATGACCGCGTATTCAATTCGAACAGGTGATGTTCAAAATCTTTTTATTCCTTCCTTCATCCCAGTAACCATATCTCTCATAAAAGGGGAAAAAGAGGTGTGCATGGCATGAGTATAAAGAGCTTCAACCGTTCCTAGCCCCTATCCTGGAAAGAGACCACCGCATTCACGTAATATTGCTCGGCACAGCAAGGAATTCATCGAGAGTTTCCTAATATCAATAATACCCTACCGAACAAATTGGCGAAATCTTAATATGTTTCAACTCTCATTATCGACACGAGGTTCCAATGGCTTCTCCTGAATATGACTCTCCACAATTGGTTTCAATGGCTCAATTGGCCGACCCCCATCTTCTTTACCAAAAAAGCGTGCAAAGCCCTGAAGTGGATATACCGTTCCTCACCGAATATTTCGAGGGATATACCAATACTCCGCTCCGCCATTTTCGGGAGGATTTCTGCGGAACCGCGTTTTTATCCTCACATTTCGTGACCCGGCATCCCGACAATCATGCCTTGGGCATCGACCTGGATTGGCCGACGCTGAATTGGGGTATCAAACACAACGTTTCTCATTTGACTCCGGAGCAACAGCAGCGGCTCACACTGGTCAATGATAATGTCTTGCACGTCCAACACCCTCTCTCGCAACTCACCGTGGCCATGAATTTTAGCTATATGGTGTTCCGTGATCGCCCGACCCTTTTACAATACTTCAGGAATGCCAGGCGGTCGCTTCAGCCCGGCGGGTTGTTTGTGCTGGATATCTGGGGGGGCAGCGAAACGCAGGTGGAACAGGAGGAGCATCGAGACATCGCCAATCCCGCTGACGACGGCATTGGCGATTTCATCTTCGTGTGGGATCAGGATGTCTTTGAACCCTCCACGTATTTCTGTACAACCCGGATTCATTTTCTCTTCCGCGATGGCAGTGAGCTTCGGAATGCCTTTGTCTATGATTGGCGCTTGTGGACGATTCCCGAAGTCACGGAACTCCTGCAAGAGGCCGGTTTTGAAGACGTGCACTTTCTCTGGGAAGGCCTCAATGCAGAAGCGAATGAAGGGACC
>JAGQKG010000287.1:0-1708 GCA_020430245.1 Nitrospira sp. | reverse complement strand
CCCTCATGGATTGCCTATTTGGTCGGAAAGAATCCAGAATAAGGGATGGTGTCCCCACCGGTCTGATGCCCAGTATATCCCTTGGCTCTTCAGGAATTAGTGTGGGTTGTTCGGACAATATGGATTTGTGAGAAAAACCCCCTCCTTTGTAAGGAGGGGCGAGGGGAGGTAGAAACGCCCGATGCCAATTTGTCGCAAGGGCTGCTGGCGCAATGACATGGGCACACACCTGAATCTCTACCTCACCTTTTCCCTCTTTTAAATGAAACCCCTTACAAAGGGGAGAAATGTGTAGCTCATGGTCTCAAGCATTGGCCGAGGGGTTTGCCCACACTAAACTCGGAAGTACCATTAATTTACACCTCTTCCTCACGAGAATACTCTCTTGGCAAAAGGGAAGAGTATTGTCCGTCAACTTCCTGGAACCATACAACATTCATATCTGCTGTGACTCCTCTTTTTTGATCCGGTAAAATTCAACTATGGCTCTTTCCCTTTCTGAATGTGAGTCCATTGTCAGGGAATTACGCAAGGCTCTGGCCGGTGGGTTTGTTCAGAAAATCCACCAACCCCGGGACTTGACCTTAACCCTCGATATTCGCGCCCAGGGACAGACCAGCCACTTACTTGTATGCGTGGAGCCCCGGTTTGCCCGCCTGCATCTGACTTCTCAAAAGTTTGAGAATCCGCCGACTCCCCCACCTTTTTGTGCCTTTCTGCGTTCTCATGTGGAGGGTGGACGCATTGCGGAGATCAGCCAGGAGCCTGGAGACCGGATTGTGTGTATCACAATAGCAAAAGCCGGACAGATGTCTATTTTGGTGATTGCGTTGACCGGCAATCAGGCGAATGTGCATGCCCTCAATGAGAAGCAACTGGTCTTGAAATCCTTACGGGATTCCCGTGTGAAGACGGGAGAGCGTTATTCGCCCCCAACCTTGAGGCCGGTGCCCTCCCAGGAAGCTCTCCCTCCTTCCACCATTGATGGACACCTCACCCAGGACCAGATTCTTATCTCCCAGGGAGAAAAAATTCGTGAACCGCTTTCTGAAGCTGCCAAACAGGGAACAGGTACCTTTGGCGAAATGTTTCCGGTATCGGCGGAACTGGAAGCCCGATATAGGCAGCGAGAACAGGAGGAAGGCCGGGAAACCATTCTTGAACAGCAACTGACGCATGTTCGGAAATCCCTGAAACAGGCAAAACGAAAAATTCATGCGTTACAAGAAGATTGTAAAAAGGTGGAACGGTATCGTAACTATGCCCGGTATGGAGAACTCTTGAAGAGTCATCTTCATGAAATCAAACGGGGCCAAGAGAGCATGACCCTCGTTGATTACTATGACCCGGCCTTGCCGACCCTCACACTTCCACTCGATCCCTCCAAGGATGCAGTTTGGAATATGGAAAATTACTTTCGGAAATATCATAAATTTCTAAGCGCCCAGGAACATCTTCAACCCCGGGTGGATCAGACCCAGCAGGAAATCATTCGCTTGGAGGCACAATTGGCTCAATTGGAACAAGGCATCATGGATCCTGAATTTTTACCAAAACATCCAAAAACTCCAAAGACTTCGTTGCCCCGAGACGCCGGTCCCCCAAAAGGTCGCCAGGCTCCAACCCAATGCTATCGAACCTATACGTCGGCTGATGGACTCACGATTTTCGTGGGCAAAACGGCAAAGGACAATGATCAACTGACATT
>JAGQKG010000286.1 GCA_020430245.1 Nitrospira sp. | reverse complement strand
TTGCGGAGGATATTACCGAGCGAAAACAGGTTCAACATGGCCTGCAAGCTCTGGCAGAAGCTTCCTGGGAATTAACCGGTCCGATACTTTTTGAGACATTGGTATGGGAAATGGCCGCTATCCTAAATGTGAAATTTGCCTTTATTGCCGAACACCTAGACCACAAACGAGCTCGAACGCATGCTTCCTGGGCAGGTGGGTCGTTTGCCGTTCCCATGGAATATTCGCTCTCAGGGACTCCATGCGAAGAGGCGTGGAAAGGCAATCGATGTTTTTGGGGGGATCACGTTCGGCAGCACTTCCCTGATGATCAATGGTTGGCTGACGGAAGCATTGAGTCCTATTTGGCATATCCCATTCGGGGATTGGAAAAGCAAGTCATAGGCCACGTGGCCGTAATGGACGTGCGGCCTATGGAGCAAGATCCCTTTTGGGCGGGCATTTTAGAATTCGTGGCCTTGCGCACGGCCTTGGAATTTCAGCGGATGAATGTGCATCCCTCATCTTCAATCTGACGACCCATTCACTCAAGCATTGGCTCCCGACTACAGATCACCTGAATTTCTGGGTACAGTTCTTACTGAAAAGATTTTTCGTTCAACAGGCGTTCGACTTGCTGGCGGAGGCCGGATTGCACGCTGGACCAAAACTCATCGGGATCTGACCACTGCGCTAAGGGTTTGGCCGGGGTGGGAAGGGCCTGGTGCTTACCGATGGGAAACTGAGCCCAATCCGATGTGTCACGGATCAGAATCGGAACGGGAAGGCCTCGCCCCTGTTCATACTTGAGCAGGGCTCGTTCCATCTCTTTCGAAAAACAATAATCCGAGGCGATGAAATCCGGACTGATCAATAGACAGACCAGATCGGCCTGTTCCAATTGTTGGAGGATTTCTGCTTCCCAAGGCTCGCCGGCAAACAATTGCCGATCCTCCCAGAATTCGATTGGGAACCTTCTTCGTAGATTTTTCAAACACACTTTCATCCGCTCCAAATAGGGATCTTCATCCTTGTGTGCATAGGAAATGAAAATCCGCACGCGTCGAGTCTGGCCGGACGGGTCGGGAAAGACTTCTTGATCCGTATCAAGCTCCGGCAACTGGAAAAATCCGTGATAGGGCCGCCCCTCCACAATGTCTTGTGCACGGGAAATCACCTGCGGCTTTCCCGTTTGCCGGGCTTGCTCTAACACCGCAAGCGCCACAAAATACTTTCCGTCTAGACTCACCCAGAGGTCAGGTTGGCGATGTGGATGCAGTTCGTTTAACAGGCGTTGGACCTTTACCAGCGTCTGTGGCCGGCCTTTTCCTCGAAACCGAAAACGGATCGTGGAAGGAAGATCAGCCTCCGGAGCGTACTGAGCCATTACCTGACATCCGGTTTTCTCATTCAAAAAAATCACCCCGTTCCGCCACCATTCCCGCTTGGGACTCAATTGGGCGGTCCGGACGATAATGGCTTCGATCAGGCCACGATGGAGAAACGGATACGTACAATCCACCCACCATTCATTGGGCTGTGGCGCTCCCCATATGTCCACACTGAGGGGCGGATCTGCTGGCAAGAGGGCGGGGAGCACGAATGACCTTTCCTCAAAGGGAATATCCCATTGACGGTCACCATCGACGGCAAACGCCATCCGGCTTCCCGTCAGAAATTGGAGGATCATCTCCCGGTCGCACTCGTCATGATCGGGCCAATACCGTTGGGTCTCTTTCCCGAAAAACAGGCCATGTTGGTGTGCCAGAACCTCACGAATCCCCTGGCGTGGATCGAACAGACGGTATACCAATTCAATCATCCAATTTCGATCTAGGATAACCTGATCCTGAAACACGCCTTCCCGGTAAAAGCAAAAGCCGCTTTCGTGCAGGTACTTCAACGCGGTTTTCGGATGGCGGACGTCATGCTGCAGGCACAGTTGGACAAAATGCGCGCGCGGCAGCATCCGCTCGTCACGGCGCTGCTCAAGGACTTCACGCAAGCGCAGCCAACTGGAAGGCAGGTCAAAGGCCCACTTCTCAGGGTGTTCCCGGAAATAATCCCGGATCGCCTCTTTTACGGTTTCCACCCCTTGGTACCGGAGGGCACTCATCTTCAACTCTTGATAAAACGGAGAAGGCCCTTCAGGCAGATCGGGCGGGCGGGGTATTTGGTCCAGGCGGTCGATCTGATTTTTGACCAACAAGACGGGGCTGCCGGAGGACAGGTCTTGGATAAAGCTGAGCCAGTAACTCACGGGATGTCGAACATCAGCGGGGGCCTCATCGGGCTCCTCGGCCCACAGCAAGAGGAAGACGGCCTGATGGTGCAGGAAAAGACGGTGGGCGGCATGGTAGAGCTCCTGCCCGCCGAAATCCCACAGGTGCCATTTCAGCGTTGGCCCCTCCGAAGTGAGAGGAGTCTCCAATATTTCAATTTCGATGGCATGGGTCCGCTGGCCGATAGGCGCCAGGGGCGCCGCTCCCATTCGCAGTCCATGCGCCAACGTGGATTTGCCTACGCATCCATTCTCCACCAGCAAGACTTTTACATCCCGATTGGGTGCAGAGCCTTGCGCCACATCCAGCCAATTCTCCTGGAGTGGCGAGGCCACATTGTCCAAGTTCGCAGTTCCGAGAAGTTCACGTGGAATGCCCAACACGGGATTATTAAATACACTAAGGTTCTGGATATGGCCGTTTAAAACAGCCGGCTTAATAACGGCGAGGTCGGTGAGCTGATTGCCCCCGCAGTCAAGGGTGGTCAACTGTTTCAGAGGGGCGAGTGGGACCAGGTTTTGAAGGCCAAACTTACTAATATTCAGGTGGTGCAAACCTAGAAGTTGGACAAACTCCTGGGGCAGAAGAAGAATAATTTTCTTTGGAACCTCCCAATGTTCGTCACTCTGTTACAGGGACAGTTCTTCCAGCCAGATCAGCTCGAAGAACTCCAGCGAGAGCCGATCCCAGATGAGGCCGGACAGGTCTAGCGACGTGGCCCGGGTGTCCTTAGCCACTCGGATGCGCCGGAGCGCATACTGGCAGCCTTAGTCAATGTATTTCTGATTCATGAGGCCGAGCCTTTAATCGTGCCCACTCTACCAAGGCGACAGAAATTTTGGAATACGCAATGCTCTTCCACTAGGAGAAATCAGAACGCAGTTGTTAACGCAGATTTTCCTGATGATAACAGGGGGTGGTATTTAGAGAGGGGCATTCTTCAGCCAATTTTTGGCCTCTGGATAAAATTTCAGCAAGATTTGTCGGCCCATGGTGGTTAGGATCGGAACCAAAAAGGCTTCCGCTTCATTTGGGTTTTTATGGATTGGCGGTTTTTTGGCCAAAATCCAGGCTTGGTGGAGAGCATCTTTTGTCTGTTGGAGGATCTCTTCAGTGGCTTCCCGCCAAAAGAGGGGAAATTCTCGTGGGTCCGTGTAATCTCCCCGTCCTCGCCCACAATGGGTCACCGCCAAATAGCGTAACAATGCATCCCGTGTTTGCCGGTCGAGAAATGCAGGAACCCAGCATATTCGATTGGAATCTTCTGTTTCCTGACTTTTGGCATAGGTCCGTTCAGCTAATGCTCCAAGGATCGCTCCACC
>JAGQKG010000285.1 GCA_020430245.1 Nitrospira sp. | reverse complement strand
TTTCTTAAACGGAATATAGTCCCATGACTCCAGAAACCCTACCCGCTTCAACTCTTCATGCGAGGGATCGAGTTGTTGTTTGATCCGACTCAACGCGGAGTATTCTTTCATCTGCCAATTGTTGGCGACGTCGGCATACCATTCGGAAGCCACACCTTGATGAAAATGAAATTGGGCATGAAGAAATTGATGAAGTAGTTTGGAGAGTGACAGGGAGAGCCGTTGAAAAAGTGCATGATCGATCACCAAACAGTTGCCTGCCTGTAAACTTTTGAGATACCACGGCGCCACTTCAATTTCATTCATCTCCGTGACACTTCCATCTTCCCGTTTTTCCCCTTCATGGTACATGGCATGGAAGAGATGAAACCGGCCGGTTTTATAGTGATGGCCTTGTGTCCGTTCCACCTCAAACGCCAAAGCATGCAGCTTCCCGAAAAACCGTCTTAATTCCCGATACCCTGTGCCACCCGCTACCCGATCCACGGCTTCAAGCATTTCCCGTCCGGTCACGGCGATCGGATTGTTGAGTTCTCCTTGCTGATGAAGTCGTTCGGTGAGAATTTGTTCGAAGGCTCGAAAGAATTCCAGATCTGTCGTGTTGGGAAATCCATAATCCCCGCCAGCTAAGACTTTAAGTGTCAATTTGACGGGTTCCCCCTGGAGCATACTAGTAAACGAGACGACCTTGACTCCTGACCGTTCTTTGCCTCCCTTTTTTTTAGGTTCCCAAAATGGAATGGAGGCCAGTTGCTTTTCGGCAAGCAGATAACGCGGTTCAGTCAGGAGATCGGAAGGAGACGAATTTTCTGGTAGATTGTTCATCACGTGTCCAATACGTTTATTCTTCTTAAACGTAAAGCGTTATAACGTAGAAGGATGAAAATTCCAAGATGCGCTGATAAATATCATCATCATTTCAGATAGTTATGACTTTGCTGTCGTTCCTTCAACCGCCGACGGTTCCTTCAAGTGCCCCACTTCTTCCTTCAACTGCCGCTTACTTCTTCCTTCAAGAGCCCTTTCATCTTCCCTCAACCGCCCTCGCCGTTCCTTCAACCGCCTTTGAGGGTGTGGATAACTTCCATGGTTCAGCCTTTTCCTGAATGTGGAGGCGGCGCATGGCTTGATTTTTATAATATTTTCAAATGTTTTCAAACATTCGGTAACCTAGCTGTTTCATTTTAGGGCACATTATTGGGAAGGAGAGGGCGTTAAAAGTAAGTTTTAAATTATTAGAAAAACACGGGTTCGGATTTCTTCCAGATCATGATGGAAGACATGAAAGAGATGCGTTAATCGGAAAAGGAAGACTCCAGAGATTCTGGAGCAGAGGAGTGGTTGGAGCCAGGCACTTTTTGGATCAGTTCTTCCCTGGTGAGCTTGTGATCTAAGAATTCCTGAAAGTGGGCCAAGGCCGAACGAATCGGTTCATGATCAAAAGGACGGTCCGGACGAAATTGAAGCAAAAGGGTAAACCCTTTTTCCTGGGATTTCCCCAAAAAATGATACCGGATGGGCTGAAAGCTGCTATGGGTCCGACGATCTCCGGAGACTTCCTTCCGCATCTGTTTTACGGTAAGTTTTTTGGTGAGCAATTTATCCACCACTTTTTGTAAGCGAGTCGGATCTTTACTGAGCGGCAAGAGGGCCTCCGCATGACCCATCGTCACCTCTGAGCCGGGAGCAAATACCCGTTCCAAAATCTGGTTAGGCAATTCTAAAATACTGACGGCATGGCTAATGCGCCGATGACCAATCCCTAACCGTTTGGCTAACTGGGCTTGTGTGACCTGTAACTCCTTTAAGAGTCGGGCATAGCCTTGAGCCTCTTCATACGGAGTAAAATTTTCCCGCTGAAGATTTTCCCCAAAAGCCGCGACCATCGCTTCTTCATCGGATTGCGTGCGGACAATAGCCGGAATGGTTTCCCGACCCAGCTTTTGGTAGGAACGAAATCGGCGCTCTCCAGCAATCAATTCATAGGTTTCAGGCCCAAGGGGCCTGACAATAATGGGCTGATGTAAGCCACTTTGCTCAATCGACTCCATGAGCCCCCCTAAGGAGTCTTCATCAAAATACACCCGGGGTTGATATGGGCTTAATTGCACGCCCTTTAATGGAATTTCTGTCAGCGTGCCTAATTGATGGTTCTGATGAGGTGGAAGCGTTGGAGGATGGAGGAGGGTTGGGGAAACTGAAGGAATAGCCGTGGTCTTCTGGGATGAGTCTGGGGGTGCCGTGGTCTCCTCCTCATCCTCGAGAATGTCTGGCTGCCCCAACGTTTCATGGATAATCTGATCCTGAACATCGGGATTTAAGATGGCTAACCCTTTTAGGGCTTTTCGCGTCTGCTCCTCCAGAAGCTGGCGATCTTTAGACACTTTTACTTTGGTACTCATGTCACGGGCACCTCACGCTCCGTCCCTTCCTTTTGAACCACTAACTCCGGGGAAGGTAGTTTGAATTTCAATCGCTCGATAATTTCGCTCGCCACATCAGAATAATCAGACGCTCCACTGGCCCGAAGATCTTGTTGAAAGATGGTTTTATTCAACATGATGGCCTTATCAAAATCGGTATTCGAGCGAATGGCGGTCCGAAACACCAAATCCCCAAAGGCCTGACGAATGGCTGTGGTCATCGTCTTGGCAATATTGGTTCGCATATCACAGCGAGTAATCAAATACCCAAGCGTTTGGGTTTTGGTGCCCTGTTTAAACACATTTACATCATTCACCTTCTTAAATAATGATTGAATGCCATCCAGAGCAAAACGATTGGAAGCCTCAATGGGGATAATCACATGCGAAGCTGCATACAGGGCATTGGTCATAAAGGTGCCCAGATTCGGAGGGCAATCAATAAGGATAAAATCATATTTATTTAAGACATCCGATCTGGAAAGTGCCGAATGTAACCCCAACACCGCCCCTGCTCCATTTTGAATGTTGGGTTCTTGCTCAAACAAATCAATATGAGAGGGCACGAGATCCAAACCCTTTATACTGGTTGGGACGATGGCATCATCAATAATGGCCGCCCCTCCAAGCACCTGCGCGATGGTGGTTTGTCCTTTGTAATCCCTGCGTTCATGAGGAAAGAGATTTTGGGTTAAATTGCTTTGGGGATCCAAATCAATCACCAAGACGTGCATTTTTTTACTTTTCCGAACCAGTCCCGCACCTGTGTTGGCAACCGTGGTTGTTTTTCCAACTCCGCCTTTATGATTGGTTACTGCGATAATTATGGCCACTATTCACCTTGTAGTTATGATAGATTTGTACCCCTATTTACCCCTGCCTTTTAAAGAAAAAAGAGGGAAATGTCAATACCAATCTACCAGATATCGTGGCTGACCTTTATTGCGTCCCTATTTCTAGTTCATTGACGCACAGACGATATCTGATATGTACGATGAAAAATGGCTGGTAATTTGTCCTGTGAAACGCTGTACGAGGGAAGTGATTTACCTCGACTCTGTTTTTAGTTATATCAGCACAGTTTTGGGAAAGTTGTCGTAAGTGCTTGAATAATATAGATAAATATGTCCATTACCGACGTCGGTATAGAATTATTTGTTTTAAAT
>JAGQKG010000284.1 GCA_020430245.1 Nitrospira sp. | reverse complement strand
ACAGAAGGTTTGGCCAATAGCAGTTTGTTCAACCTTTTGCCAGGGAATACGGGCTTCAATCTTTTTCATTTCTGAATTTTGGAAAGCGCTTGAGGAAGATTAACCTCACCAAACTCGGCCACAAAATCAACTTTGGTGAAGGTCCACTCCCTCTCTCATCCATAAATCCGGGAAAGCACTTTTTTCCACGTGTCCATTTTGTTGAAAATGTTTAAAAAACTGCTCTTTAGTCACGAACACTAAATCGGTCCACAGAAGCACGAATCCGAGGATTTTCCCAATTCACGGCCTCATTCAAAAGATATTCCTGCAAAAGATAATGACTGATGTCGCTTTCGTTCACCGGATAAGGATCTTCATGGTCATCCTCTGAGTCCCAACTCGACCCTTCGGGTGTTTGTAACCACAATGCCTCTTGTTCATACTCTGGCAACTTTTTTACATAGCCTTCAATGAATCCTGTTATCGTATCTTCATAGGCTTCCCAGGCATAGGATTCCTCGGTTTGGGCTTGTACACAGATTTCATCCCAGGCATTACGCAAGCCGGAATCGTCACCCGATAACAAGCCATCTTTCATCTTCTGTAAGTCTCGGATGACCTGTCGCGTGACACGCTTGGCAACCTGTTGGGCAAGATCCATAATAATGCTTGTTTCCGAAAGACGTTTTTGTTCGGTCATTGTTGTGCCTTACACCAATCGAGTCTTTCCCGTGAGTAATTCCTGCATCATGCCCTGTTTGAGGAGTGTGGTTTTCTCACGCCGGGCTTCGAGGGCTTCGATCTCGGCGTCCATGTCGGAGAGGACTTGGGCGATGGCGGTTTGTTCATTCTTTTGCATGGGAACCAGGACCTCAATCTTTTCCATTTCCGATTTATTGAGTTTTGCTCGCGTTCCACTAGCTAAAAAATTAAGTATGTTTTTATGCACCAGCGAATAAAAGATAAATCCCTGGTCATAATCTTGTTTTGCTTTGAGAATGTGAGCATGGTTATTTACCCAGCATTTGCCCACCATTCTGTAAGCAATAGGGCGATAAGCATATTCGTCAAAATATCCACCATCTTCAGCCATTAAAATAATATCATCATCAATTACATAGCCATTTACATAATCAAGTATTCCATTGGCACCACAGTAAGGATAATCTCCACGCATTTTTTCCCGCTGGGATTCATTTAATGGAACTCGTAAATTATCGAGACAATCCGTGGTTTCCTGTAAGGTCTTGATTTTCCACTTGCCGGTGAAGCCGGGGAGGCGGGTGTGGCCGGTGAGGAGTTGCTGCATGGCGGCCTGTTTGAGGTCGTGCTTCTTGGCAATGAGCTGATCCAACACCCCAATCAACGCATCCACATCACTCAACGCCTCAGCAATCGCGCGTTGTTCGCAGAGTGGTGGAACCAAAATCAGAATGCTGTAAATACTTTTATTTGAAGTGTGCCTAACAGTTGATCCGGTGGCCATTTCCCTAATGCGGGTCAAGTATTGAGGGGAGAGCAGGACAAAGAAAAGAAAGGCTTTGTCAATATCTTGGCTCTTAGGAACAACTTTCCCTATTCGCTGGTTGTGCAAGATGGTTTCTTCCAAATGAACGAATGCTGGTTTTCCTAAAAGGTTACAATCGGGTGTTAAGTCGGTCATCACAATTAACAAGTCATCTTTACGAAAAATCATTTTTGAATTGTAATTTCCTGAATACCTTTTCGTATTTCGATCGTCAAAGTAGAGACCTCCTTCGAGTCTAAAATTCCCAGGCGTAAGGACAATTGGGCCATTGGTAGAAAAACACTCACTGCTGAATGCAAATCCATGTTTAAGGGAGAACAAATCACCAAGAGATCTGATATTCCATTCCTCCGGAATTCCCCCTGTCTCTGTCTGCTTGTAGCCCGGCTTCAGTTCCACACTGCCCCCATTTTTTTGAGGTGTTCGTCCACCTTATCCGAAAGGGCTTTCACGTCCTCGGTGAGTTTGGGCAATGGCGTAGCATATCGTTCCGCCAATTCTTTGATCCGCCCTGTGAGGGTTTGGGAGACGCGGTCCAGTTCACCCTGTACATCGACAGCCAGTTGGCCTAGCCATTTATCTTCCACGACGAGTGTCTTGACTTCCTCTTCGGACAACTTGCCATATTTCGCGGCCACCTTCGCCTCAAGTGCCTTTTGAGCTTCTTTGATTTTTCTCTTGGTTTCGGTCTCTTGTTCAAGCAGGGCCAGGTATTCTTTTAGGATTTTGTGTTCTTCTACTGTATCGGGATCGTCCTTGGTGTCTTTGATCCGTGAGGTGACTGTGCCTTTGGTAATGTTGCCTCTGTCGTCGATGACCTCGGCCAGCAAGCCTTCTTCTCCACTGTGCTCTTCTTTCAGTTCCTCTATTTGCTGTTCAGTTGTCGCCACATCCGCTTCGAGCTGGTCGATGGCCGTTTGGTCGTCCGGAAAGTAGCGGGCAATGAGCAAGGCCGGTGGCACCAGCTCGGCCTTAAATTTTTGTTTGCCGATGATGAAGTCGGCTTTTTCCTTGGTCTTTTTATCTTCGATGAGCAGACGGGGTTTGACGGCCTCCTTCCAGCCATCCCCCACGATCATGTAGACATCGTCCTGCATGGTCTCAGACCAGTAGTTCATCAAGTGCTGGTAGACGTCATAGGCATCCAGCAGCGGGGCTTTGCGGAAGGCTTCCAACAGGTCTTCCGAGAGGGTATGGATCAACGCTTTGGGCTTGCCGCCGATGGCCAGCCCTTTGAGTCTTGCGGTGTTGGTGGTTTTCCATTGCTCAAACAGCGCGGTGAGGGTGTGGTTGAAGGCCCTGAATTCTGTGTGGCCGAAGATAGTGGCCTTAACGTCCCCGATTGCCACGTTGAGCTGGCTATAGCCGGGGCGGTCGGCTGGGACAAACAGTGCAGCGCGAACCGCTGGAATCACCTGCCAATAATTCGCCAGGGCATCGAGGTCGCGGGTGGGAATGCCACCTCGTAGATGGCCGTCGATGTCCTGGATGTCATCTGGCTCGGTGCTGTCGATGTAGCGGGGCAAGTTCAGGTTAAAGTCGTTTTTGGGGTCGCTGATTTCCGCCACCGGCACCATGCGCGAGAAGCGGGGCATGTCCACCTGCTTGGTGAAGGCATCTACGATTTTATGAATGTCCTGGGAGCGCAGGCGGTTTTTGTTGCCATCCTTGATGAAGCCTTTGGAGGCGTCGATCATGAAGATGCCTTTGCGGGCTGCGGCCTGTTCTTTATCCAGCACGATGATACAGGCCGGAATGCCGGTGCCATAGAACAGGTTGGCGGGCAAGCCGATGATGCCTTTGATATAGCCCTGTTGAATGAGGCGCTTGCGAATATGGCCTTCGGCTCCCCCACGGAACAGCACGCCATGCGGCAGAATGATGGCCCCTTTGCCGGTGCTTTTGAGTGAGGCTAAGAGGTGCAAGAGAAAGGCATAGTCGCCGTTTTTGGCCGGGGGGATGCCACAAGTAAAGCGCCCATATTCATCATTGGCGGGATGCACGCCGCTGCTCCATGCTTTCCAGGAAAACGGGGGATTGGCCACGACGAAGTCAAAGGTCTTGAGCTGGCCGTTCTCCTGCTTGAAGTGCGGGGCGGAGAGGGTATTGTCCTTCCAGATTTCGGCTGT
>JAGQKG010000283.1 GCA_020430245.1 Nitrospira sp. | reverse complement strand
CTGTAAATCGGGGTATGTCCCTTCTCCGATGGCCGGTGTCGATGAAAGGTTATCGGCGATTGCAGATGTGCGTTGGGCCAGAATATAACCCAAACATTCCCGGAATGGCCGATCGTCGGGAGCGTAAATATAGGCCCGTTGCTCTGCATACGGCCCTGCCAGGGGATCCATGCGTGTGGCTCGATGAACGACCTGTTCGATCCATGGCTTGGTCCGGATGTGGGTTAAACAGATCAGATGGGTAATGGCCGGCACATCCAGGCCTTCATAGGCCATGGCCACGGTAATCAGGCAGTCTACCGCTCCGCTTCCCTGTCGTTTAAAGGCTTTGATTGCCTGATAGGCTGCCGTGGAATCCTCGCTCGTGGCAATTCTGGCCGGCACTCCGCGTTCCTGGAGCCAAGTCGTATATTTCTGTGCCTGCTCAATATTGGCGGCTACCACCAGCAGTTTCGATCGGGAATGGGTGGTGCGATGGACTTGCCAATCCTTGACGCCTGTGCTTAAGAGTTCCAGGGCCGCTTCCGTCTTCAGAGCGGTCAGGAGCGCCGCTGCGGACTGTTTTCCGGCATGTGCCAGGCTTTCGACATGGTGCTCGGTTCCCTGAGCGTCCAACCAGGTTGCCTGACAGTTCGCGTAATGGACGGTTAAATCAATGCAGGCATGTTCCCGCAGGGCATCGGCTAAGGTGTAGTGAATGACGGCTCGGGATTCCGTGCTGTCCCAATCAAGCCGGTTCCCTCGGTCGGTGGTGGAATACGGCAGGAAAGCTATCGGCGTGCCTTCACCTCGTTCGAAGGTTCCGCTCATTAATACTCGCAGAACCGCCCGATCGTAGAGCGGCTGAATGGCCTCATGCCACAGTCCGCCCTCTTCGAGATGATGCGGTTCATCCAGGACGAGGATGTACCGCTTGCGGCGGAATTCTCTGGCGTTGATTTTGCGGGTGTCGGCTGCCAGCGCCTGATAGGTTGTGACATAGGCCGCGCACCCTCGTGTTGGATGCTCCTGGTTGGTGGTCATCATGGCCTCCAGTCGATGGCCTAAGAGAGCCCGGTGGCTGGGATCCTGAAAACCCCGTGCACCCTGGTCCTGTAGAACACTGCGAGGGACAATCCAGCACAGGGCGTCGGCAATGGCTGGAATTAAGCGGGAAGCCAGGATCTGAGGCAGCAGGCTTTTGCCTCCACCGGGTGTGACCGCACAGACGATGTCTGTCAGGCCATGCCCGGCTAGAATTTTCTCGCAGATGTCCAGTAATTCCCTCTGGTGGCGCCGTAGCTGCATGCTTATCCCTCGGCCATCTCCAGTGGAGTCCTGGGATGATCAGGGATCCGGCGGGCTTTGCTTTTTTGGGAAGGAGGAACGGGCGATTGCGAACGGTTGCGCGCGCTAACAGGATCCTCAATGTTTCCACATTGAAGGCAACGGTCCATGAGAACTAACTGACTGCTGCCCTCTCTATCATAGACGGACTCTTTCACAATCAGTCCACCACATCGCTTACACGCCATAAGAACTTCCTTTCTTGAAAAAGACATTTGTAGTTACAGGGTAGGGCCTCCTATCATTGGAGTCTTTCCCTGAGATTTTCCCTGATCTGATGCTTGGTATTGCCGACGACCGAAGTCGGGAATCATTCTTCACTGGAACGATGCAACTGCTACAAAGGTGAAACAGGGGTACCGGAAGGTTTCTAGTTACCCGTTCCTCTGTGAACCATTGAGAAACATTCAATCAACGATTGTGAAATGAACATGGAAAGCGAAGCGGTTTTCCCTCTCATAGGGACCTAACTGTTGATGGCATGGACCCGAAAACAATGGGTCAGCGTCACAGTCTCTGCCGGTATGTGGTCATACTCTATAAGGCAATCGTAGGGGAATTACCCGATCTGTACCAATTTCTGCCTTTGCCTTTGGTGAATGTCCGGGAACAAGTTAAATCTTTTCCAAACAGGCACCGGTCTAGCATGAATAGACATACCCAAATTTTTGAGATTTTGCAATCGAATAATGACGCTCAACACTAAAAATTGAGCGATCCGGCGGATCGAATGCCTTATCGTCATGCCGCAGAAGGGCTGAGGGTCCTCGGAACCTGGGGGATGGATTGTAAACCCATTCTTTGTGGGAGGCTAGACCCCCTTTGATTTTTCCCGGCCTAAGGGGGTAGAGGTGTCATAGATGCAGTAAGGATTGCCAGGAGGGTCGGTCATGCGGTAGGCTCCCCCTCCCCATTACGGATCAGTATCCGCTCCCCGCATCTTTGCGGGATGCCCGCCCTCCCTGAGTTTCACGCCAATTTCATGATGCATGTCTCGCGCCTCTCCTGGCCATGACACACTGAAATCGATGGCGTCGTATTGGTGCCTTTGGGGCTTTGCCTGCGCAGCCTATGTTTTGAATTGATTTGGGAAGATTGCTATTTAAAAGGAGAAGCACGATGCCAAAAGCGAAACGGGAAAAGAATTGTTATGTGTGTGAAAAGGCTGAGTTAATTCGAATGAGTTTTATGATCTGCCGCCAATGCGCTCGTCATTTTTGTAGTCGTCATGGTGACCCCAAGCTGGATGAATGTACCAATTGTCTTGATGGCGGTGAGGAAACTTAGATCAGCTCGCCGATAGTTGGGTCTGGCGCGACTTCCGTAAGGAGCATTGGATCGGGTTAGACAGGAAGTGGGATGGTCCTTACCGTTCAATCCGAACGAGAAGAAGGCGAAGGAAGGACTCCGCGGTGCGCAGGTTGGGAATGGCAATTCCCGACAGATTGAAGTTCAGATGCTTGCCTTCAACCCCATGGAAATCACGAACGGTCACTCATCTCTGACGTCAATCATCTTTCCACGTATCCTCCCGATTTTATACACTAAGCGGGCATCGGGGCGCTCTGCTTCAACTCGTTCTTCTCTGACACCTTATGAAGAGTAAAAAGAGTAGGAGTTCTGCCAAGTTCCCCACAAGGATTGCGTAGAGCCACTCATTGTCGTTTGCAGGTTTAGGGCAACCACGGTCAAAACACTCTATGAATTTCCTTTGTGTATTCGGCATGCGGAGTGGTTTTCCGATTACCACGATTGCCATTTGGACATCACAATCCCTCTTGAAATTTCTGTGTGTACCACTGCTGCTGATCATATGGCTGTCCGGATGTAGTCGACAGCCTGTCGCCTCCCCGGAACATGGTCCTAACGCCGAATCGGGGATTATTGTGGTGCCGGGGTATTACGGCACGCGTTTAGTCCGCGAAGCGGATCGCAGCTTGGTTTTCATTTCCATCACCCAAACACTGTTCGGTCGTCAATCGCTTACTCTTCCCGTCCCTGATTTGGGATTTGAAGGGACGACTGATTTGCAACCCGATGGCATTCTTGATGAGGTGCGAGTTGTACCGCTTGTCTACTCCATTGACGTCTATGGGTCCCTGCTGGACCGACTACGAGTTTCCAAACATTCGGGCGGGGAGGTAATTCCTTTTACGTATGACTGGCGGGGGGATCTCATGGAAGCTGTTCACAGTTTGGATGCCCTCATCCAAAGGCTTCGGGACCAAGGGAAAAAAGATATTTCTGTTGTTGCGCATAGTATGGGTGGCCTGATTGTCAGCTACTATTTACGATATGGCACCCAGGATATCGATACTGCCGT
>JAGQKG010000282.1 GCA_020430245.1 Nitrospira sp. | reverse complement strand
TAGCGTTAGCCGACCGGATCGGTCTGGATACCGTCCTCAACATTTGCGAAATTTTATATCAAGAATTCGGCGATCAAAAGTTTCGACCTTGTCCCCTCCTTCGAAAATACGTTGAAGCCGGCTGGTTAGGCCGGAAGTCAGGAAAAGGATTTTACATCTACCAACACTCCTAACCGTGCGAGGATACGGCGATATGAAGATTCCTCATGGTCCCCCTGTTATCCATCACGAAGGAATGATCGGGGAAGACTCGGGCATGCAGCGGGAGCCGAAACAAAACACCAGTATGCTCTCAATGTCCGGAATTCCCATAGCCGGTCTTTACACGGCGAATGATCTCAAAGATTGGGACCCCGAGCGTAATCTTGGACATCCTGGAGACTTTCCTTACACACGCGGCATCTATCCAACCATGTACCGCAGTCGGCTATGGACCATGCGTCAATTTGCCGGATTCGGGACAGCTCAGGATACCAATGCCCGTTTCAAATACCTCCTCGATCAGGGCCAGACCGGTCTCAGCGTCGCGTTTGATATGCCCACCCTTATGGGCCTGGATTCCGATGATCCACAAGCTCGTGGGGAGGTAGGCTATTGTGGGGTCGCGATTTCGTCACTTGAAGACATGGAACACCTTTTTGAGGGAATCCCTCTGGATAAGATTTCGGTCTCCATGACCATCAACGGACCGGCAGCCGTCATCTTTGCGATGTATCTCGTGGTGGCAGAGCGACAGGGCATCCCGTTACACCGACTTAATGGGACTCTCCAGAATGACATCCTCAAAGAATATATCGCACAAAAGGAATGGTTGTTCCCGCCTGGACCGCATATGCGGCTCATTACCGACACGATCGCCTACTGCAGTGCACACCTGCCGAAATGGCACCCCATCAGCATCAGCGGGTATCACATCCGCGAGGCGGGGTCCACAGCGGTACAGGAACTGGCCTTTACTTTGTATGACGGGTTGACCTATGTCGAAGCCGCCGTCCAGGCAGGATTGCCCGTCGACACGTTTGCCCCTCAACTCTCATTCTTCTTTAATTCGCACAATGATTTTTTTGAAGAAATCGCCAAGTTCCGGGCCGCTCGTCGAATATGGGCAGAGGAAATGAAGGCAAGATACCACCCGGAAAATCCACGCTCGCTCCAACTCCGCTGCCATGCTCAGACGGCGGGATGCTCTCTCATGGCGCAGCAACCTATGAATAATGTGGTGCGGACGACCCTTCAGGCACTGTCGGCCGTCCTCGGAGGAACCCAATCGTTACACACGAATTCCATGGATGAGACATTATCGCTCCCCACTGAAGAGGCGGTGACCTTGGCGTTGCGCACTCAACAGATCATTGCTCATGAAAGCGGGGTCACCGACACGGTTGATCCTCTTGCCGGTTCCTACTTTATTGAACACCTCACCAACCGAATGGAGGAAGGTGCCCATGATTACTTTCGAAAGTTAGATGCCATGGGGGGAATGTTGAACGCCATCGAACGGGGATTCCCACAACGGGAAATTCTTGAGGCGTCCCAACGGTACCAAGGTGAAATAGACCGGAAAGAACGCATCATCGTCGGCGTCAATGAATACACTGAGCCAGATCAGCGTCCGATCCCAACCCTGCGGATCGGCCAGGAAGTCGAAGAGGATCAAAGAGAACGATTACGTTCATTACGCACCCGTCGGGATCCACGCAAAGTCAACGAAGCCCTTCAGGCCATTCAGTGGTTCGCACAGTCCGATCAGAATCTTCTGCCGTATCTGATGCAGGCAGTCAAAGCCCATGCCACATTGGGAGAAATGTGTGTAGCCTTAAAGGGAGTCTTTGGAACCTATCGTGAACCGGTGGTGTTATGAAATTTTGGAGACCCTAACATTCGCTTCCAAGATCCGAAGAAAGGTGCACCATGAAACTTGGACGATTTAACATTTTTCCTGTCTCAGACGGCCGGTTCCGGCTTGACGGGGGAGCGATGTTCGGGATGGTTCCCCGAGTGCTCTGGGAGAAATGCTGTCCTGCCGACGATCAACACCGCATCCCGTTAAGCCTAAATTGCCTGCTGATCCAGGCACATGGACAGAATATCCTCGTCGATACGGGACTTGGCTCGAAACATGACGAAAAATTCCATCGGATGTTTGCCGTGGAACAACCGTTCTCTCTGTATGATTCATTAGCGCACTTCCGCCTGTCGCCCAACGAAATCCATCTGGTGATCAATACCCATTTGCACTTCGATCATGCCGGAGGCAACACGTTCTATGATGAAAAAAGACGGACGATCCCCACATTTCCGAAAGCCCGGTATCTGGTACAACGCGGGGAATATGAAGATGCGATCAAGGCGAACGAACGAACCAAGGCCAGTTACCGTCAGGAAAATTTTCTTCCGCTTCTGGAACATCGCCAGTGGGAATTTGTCACGGGCACAACTGAGTGGCTTCCGGGGATTTCAATGGTCCTCACCCCCGGACATACCAAATACCACCAAAGCGTCAAGATTGAATCTGAAGGACACACAGCCTTCTTTTTAGGAGATTGTATCCCCACGGTCTCCCACCTTCCCCTCCCCTATATCATGGGGTATGACCTGTTTCCCCTGCAGACCCTGGAAACCAAAAGATGGATTCTTGACCAGGCCTACGAGGAAGGATGGCTCCTGATTTTCGAACACGATCCCCGAATTGAGATGGGGTACGTCCACAAAGACCCGGAAGGCAAATATTTCTTGAAACCGGCAAGTGAAGTGAGGCCGGCATGACCACAACCACGACGCCCATGCGAGTCCTGATTGGAAAGGTTGGATTGGATGGTCACGACCGTGGCGTCAAACTGGTCGCGCGTGCGCTTCGAGATGCCGGAGTCGAAGTCATTTATACCGGGTTGCACCAGACGCCCGAACAAGTCGTGAACACCGCCATTCAAGAAGACGTGCAGGCGATCGGCCTCAGCATGCATTCCGGTGCCCATACCTATCTGGTGCCACGCGTACTGGAATTACTGAAAGAGCAGAATGCCGACGATATCGTTGTGTTCGGGGGAGGGATTATTCCCACCGAGGATGCCCATCAACTTCAAGAAATCGGTGTGCGGGCCCTGTTCTCTCCCGGCACATCGATGTCACGCATTGTTGAATTCGTGAAAGGATTGCCACGATGAGACCGGTGTATATGATCAGCGGCGGGATCACGAAGTTTGCGAAAGCCCATACGAATAAAGACTTTCGTCTCATGGTCAAAGAAGCCTATGACGCCGCCCTCCAGGACGTGCCCGACCTATCGAAAGACATGATTGATGGAGGGGTCGGGTCCTATTTTTCAGATCATTTCACCCGCCAGCTCAAGGCCGCCAGCATGGCACATGATTACCTCGGCCTGTGTCCCAAACCGTCAAAACGGGTCGAAGGGGGTGGCGCCACGGGCGGCCTGTGCTTTCAATCGGCCTGGGAGGCCATTGCGTCAGGACGCATGAATTGTTGTGTGGCATTTGGGTTTGAAACCATGTCACGAGTCAACACCTGGAAGGGGAACGAATTTATTGCGTTGGCTTCCGATACGAATTTCGACTTTCCGGTTGGAGGGTTTTACAGCGGGTACTATGCCATGATGGTCAATCGCCATATGCATGAATTTGGCACCACGGTTGAACAG
>JAGQKG010000281.1 GCA_020430245.1 Nitrospira sp. | reverse complement strand
AGTGTGGGAGCCACTGAAGTCGTATTTGGATAGATTGAAAGAGAAAAAACCCACTCGAACGTTTTGGTTTACCGGTCATAGTCTTGGCGCGGCCCTGGCGACATTAGCTGCCGACCGCTATGGGGATGTACAAGGACTCTATACCTTTGGGTCTCCGCTGGTGGGAGATGAGGGCTTTGCGAGGGATTTCTATACCAGTGGGTATCGATTTGTGAACAATAACGATGTGGTTGCTCGAATACCGCTCTGGGGTCCCAATACGTTGAACCTGATGAAGTGGGGTCGTTATGAACATGTCGGTCTCCTTAAATACATCGATGAAACTGGTAAGCTGTTCGATAATCCCTCCATGTTGGAACGGGTACAGCCTGGCGTGAGAGGCCAGATTCAACTTTTTCGTGAGGTGATGAATCAATGGTCCAATGGCGAATTTGGAGACATACCCATTGATTGTTTCAATGATCACGCTCCCCTGTATTATGCTCTTCGTATTTGGAATTGTTATGAGCAGGAGCTGCAAGATTTCTAGGGTTTGATTGCCCTCAGGGATCCAAGACGACTTCTGTATCTGTGACGTCGTTCTATCAGTTCTATCATGGGAAAGAAGGTAATGGTTCAGCTACTCCTGGCGTAGATTTATGCCTTTCGTTTCGTTAAAAAAAATGAAACTCTAGGCCTCTTTTAATGACGACAAGTCAGCATTTAAGCCAAGGTAGCTAAAGCGAGATTCATATTATTCGGGCAGGAGCAGATCGCCTGTTTCAGTATTTCGGGAAAAAATAGTATGAAAACCGAAGGGAAGTTCCGGTTTGGAATCTGTATTTCTGGCGTGTTTCCACACTGCACATTTGTGCCAGGAAGGTATGGCTTTCTCGTAGAATGCTGAAAATGCTGAAGATAAAGACCTTCTGACTTCAATTGCTCAGAGCCAAGCCCATATTTCAGGCAAAACTTTCCGTTCCCGCTTACTGAAACTGTCTATCTTCTTCCCTTCTCTTGTGCTAGTTTGAAAGAACTTAACGCCTAGGGTTTGGCGATGAGCAATCAAATGACCAAAGCCCGTAACCGGTGTTGTTTCGCCCGAGAAATAACTCGAAAGCGTCTGGCACACTGGCAGTGTCCGCGGCCTAACCCTTCTCCAGTTTTTACCCTTTCTCGAGACTAAGACAATATCATTTTTCAAAAGGAGGACCCTCATGGGTTCAAAATTGTATGTAGGTGGTTTGCCGTATTCCGCGACTCAAGCAGAATTAACCGACTTGTTTCCGGCACACGGCACCGTCGAGTCAGCTAATGTCATCAGCGACAAGTTCACCGGACAATCGCGCGGGTTCGGATTTGTCGAAATGTCTTCGGGAGAGGAAGCGCAAGCCGCAATTTCAGCCCTGAACTCTACCGAGTTTGGTGGCCGCACATTGACGGTCAACGAAGCTAAACCCCAAGCTCCACGCATGGGTGGTGGCGGTGGAGATTTTGGCGGCGATAAACGTCGCAGTCGGTTCTAACCGGAACACCAATACGTTTCATAAAGGGAGAGATCAATACGATCTCTCCCTTTTTTTGTCAAAATTCAACAGGTGGAATGTATGGTCTAATCCAGATGTGCCTCATTTGACCTGTGGAGCGTGGATCGTCCAGAAAAAGGAGAGTATGATGCCCGACATTTAGGTCATTTGTTTTTTAGGACAGGGCTTGGCGGAGCACGCAGGTAAACTATGGGTTCCCGTCTCAGGGCATATCGGTTCGATTCTCAACGCCTTAAAGTGTGGACCGAGTTGCATGGATATGAACTGCATGCAGAGTTGATACAAGGCAGTGGTTGAGAGCCAGGGTAGTCCTAATCCCGCAATGACTATGCAAAATCGGCTGCGTGTATGAACAATGCCCCATCGCCACCGCCTCTCAACATGAAGGTCATGACTTCCTTACCACCAAAAATTCCTCAGGCGTCTGTCCTCCCCTATGCCGTTGCCATCTTTCTCAGTGCCTTTCTGCTGTTTCAAGTAGAGCCCATCATCGCCCGGTATATTCTTCCCTGGTTTGGAGGCACCCCGGCGGTCTGGACGACGTGCATGCTCTTCTTCCAGGTCTCTCTTGTGGTCGGGTATGCCTATGCACATTTTCTCGCAAGCCACTTCTCCCCTCGGCACCAGGGGCTGGTTCACCTGGGTCTGGTAGTGTGTTCTCTGGTCTTTCTCCCTATCACCCCAGGGAATGGATGGAAGCCGGATGGCGCACAAAATCCGATGCTGGCGATTATTCTCCTTCTCATGGTGACCATTGGGGTGCCGTTTCTCCTCATCTCGGCTTCCGGTCCTCTCCTGCAACATTGGTTTAATCGAGTCCATCCCACTGTATCACCCTATCGGCTGTTCGCATTATCGAATCTGGGCTCACTTTTGGGATTGGTCTCCTATCCTTTTTTTATCGAGCCGCAATTGGGGTTGCGCACGCAGACCCTCTTCTGGTCGGCCGGGTACGGCCTGTACGCGGTCATGTGTGCCTGGGGCGCCAGGCCGCTGTTTCGATTGGCCACGAGGAGTGGATTCTCAGAGAATCCTGAGTGTCGACCAGACACGAAGCCGCGTTGGCCTGAAAGTCTTCTGACCCTCGCCCTCGCTGCTTGCGGATCAGTGGTCCTCCTCGCCAGCACGAATCAGATTTGTCGGGATATCGCGGTCATCCCGTTTCTTTGGGTCCTCCCTTTGGGTCTCTACCTTATTTCCTTCATTCTGTGTTTCGATCACCCGCGATGGTATGACCGACGGATCTTGGTGCCTCTATTTCTGGTATTGCTCTCCGCGGTCGTCTACCTGCTGCACCAGGAGTATGCGGAGACGGAGATCAATCTTTACCTCCAGATTTTCATCTATTCGGCTGTCCTCTTTGCCTGCTGCATGGTGTGCCACGGCGAACTGGCTCGCTTGAAGCCGCCCGCCAGATTTCTCACATCCTTCTATCTCATGGTCGCGCTGGGGGGAGCGTTGGGTGGGGTGTTTGCCAACCTGGTCGCACCCGTTCTCTTTCAAGGATACTGGGAATTTCATTTTGGGCTGGTGGCCACGATGATGCTCCTGGGAATCTGCCTGTTTCGGACGAGGGATCCGCTCAGATCGCCACTCATTCTCTGGTTAGAAGGGGTTTGTTGGATTGGGGGAATTGCCACTCTTACAGGTTTTCTGGCGCTGCATATTCAGGAGCAGCAAGCGAGTACTATCCTGACATCGCGTAATTTTTATGGTGTCCTGCGAATAAAGGAGACGGACAAAGGGACGAAGTCCGCCAGCCGTTTCCTCTATCACGGTCGCATCAATCATGGCAGGCAATTCCTGACTCCCCCCCGGCACTTGTACCCGACTGCCTATTACGGGCCGTTTAGTGGAATCAGCTTAGCCATCAGCCGTCATCCTCAACAACTGAGGTTGAACACCCTCAAGGACAGGAAAGGACAGGGGGGCCTGCGGGTTGGGAACATTGGGTTGGGGGTTGGCACCACCGCAGTGTATGCCCGGCCCGGCGATACGTATCGATTTTATGAAATCAATCCTGAGGTGGATCGAATGGCCAGGGAGTACTTCACGTTTCTCAAAGATGCCAAGGGATCCCAGCAGGTTGTCCTTGGAGATGGACGAATTTCTCTCGAGCGGGAATTGGAGAACGGACATCGACAGCAGTTCGATATTTTAGCGGTGGATGCCTTCAGGGGGGACGGCATT
>JAGQKG010000280.1 GCA_020430245.1 Nitrospira sp. | reverse complement strand
TGACCCCACAAAGGAATTAGTTATTGGGACCAAATTTTCATTTAACTCTACTCAAGAACCCGCCCATCAAGATGTCATGCGGTGGTATACCTCTCAACAAGCCAATCTGATCAACACCTCAGCTTGACAGACTGTCACGCCGACAAAGACACTCCCTTCTGTTCCTCTCAGCTTCAGTATTCTCGATTAATTTATTCCCATTCGAAAGTCAAGGAGGCTCCTCCACCTGCCTCACATCCCACCCTTGCACTGTATTGATGCCAAATTTCACCAACCATTTTCATTATTGGATTATTACAGATGGCAATGACTAGTTGCCTGGATATAAGGTTTCTTATTACAATGTTGTTATTCCTGCATAATATTGGTTACGTTATTTGATTCTGCAATCTCAGATATTCTCTCCTTTTACCCAGGACGTGTCGCATGGCCGAACCCATTAATAACCGAAATATTATCGATATTTCTCCACTTCCCACCCCGAAACAAATGCAGAGCACATTCCCCTTGCCTGAAAAGACTGGACAAATGGTACTTCAATCTCGACAAGCCATTCGAGATATTCTTCATGGACGAGATTCGCATCGCCTGTTGGTCATTATTGGCCCGTGTTCGATACACGACCCGGAAGCAGCCATTCTCTATGCTGAACGACTCAAACTGGTCGCTGATCGCATTCAGGAGCATGCACTAATCGTCCTTCGAACCTATTTTGAAAAACCTCGCACAACGGTGGGTTGGAAAGGACTTATCAACGATCCCCACTTAGATGGCTCCTGCGAAATTGGGGGAGGATTTGAACTGGCCCGTTCTATTCTACTCCGAATCAATAACTTGGGATTGCCCTGCGCCACAGAATTTTTAGACCCTGTCACTCCCCAATATATTTCCGACTTAATTAGCTGGGCGGCTATTGGAGCACGAACCACCGAAAGCCAAACTCATAGAGAAATGGCCAGTGGCCTATCCATGCCCGTTGGACTTAAAAATGGAACGGATGGGGGACTCCAAGTCGCTCTTAATGCCATGATTGCAGCCCGACACCCCCAGAGTTTCATTGGTGTGAACGCAGAAGGTCTCACCTCAATTATCAAAACGAACGGCAACCCAGACCGACATCTTGTTCTTCGTGGTGGCGGAGGGCGAGTCAATTATAATCCGGAAGATATCTCTGAGGCCTTGCGTTGTTTAAAGAATGAAGGTATTCGTCGTCCGATCATGGTTGACTGTTCTCATGGTAATTCAGAAAAAGATCATACCCGTCAGATTCCCGTGGCTCAATCAGTCATCGAACAATTCATTAACGGCCAAATCGCCATCATGGGCTTGTTAATTGAGAGTAATTTGAAACCGGGCAATCAAAAATGGGAGGCGGGGAAACCCTTGGAGTGGGGAATTTCTATTACCGATGCCTGTATTGGGTGGGAAGAGACAGAACAACTTCTTGATGATTTGGGGGAAGCAATGGATAAGTCGGCAAAAAGTAAGATTTTGACTTCTTAACCATTTTGATGCTCATTGACGAATATCAAATGACTTCTTATGGGTACCGCTCAACGACACCTGACATCCATTCTCCTTATGAGTAAGGCCTGTTTCCTTCTACCCTTCACATACCCCAAGGCCTCGGCTCTGTATAAAAAGTAGAGACCGTGTTTATGGGGAATAACAAGGCAGATTTAATTTCCATGTGCGATGGGTGAGTAATTACATAGTGGTGTAAAGACCTCTAGAAGTGTAGCCCATTTGACTCATCCTCTGTGTCGGGCTTTCAACCGATGGGCGTTGGCCTTAAATTCCCTCTGCAGGTAATCCGAAATATCATTTCCCTTCCTCGGAGACTGACGGAACAGTTCATTCGTGGGCCCGTCCATACCCCGTTGCCAGGGCCTATATAATCAGATCCGCTTGAAACCAGGCACCGACGAATCACGGCTTCTGCCTGATGATTGGCAATTAACGTTATATTGTGAATCTGACCGCATCGATCAGTTCGATTCGTAGGATGCCCCCGGCAGCACGTACTGCCCCACAAAAGTGGTTTCAGCCGAGAGGCTTTTCCACATGTCCGCAAAAAACTCGTGGCGAGGTCGTCTGGCGATCTGTCCAAGCGAGCACCCGCGGCTCAAGCCTGTTCGGACATATCTCCGCAACCAGGGATCGACCAATTTGGGCTGTCGCCGGAATGACGAATGCGGACGGCGGCCAAGCTATGCGGCACACTGCCCCGAGACGGGTACCCCCTGAAATTATTACAAGCGTGTTCACGGCCCACACTGCTGGACGAACGCCCCAAAACTGGGACAAGGTAAGAAAGCTTAAGAATTGGAGGATAAATCCGGAAGGGGCTGAATCTTAGAACCGCTAGTTTCATGTGTATGCTCATGAGTATGGCAACCCAAATGGTGGCATAAGCGTCTATTCCAAAACCCGGCCAAAGCGATCATAGAGGCTCCAATGACATCAAGAACTATCTCTACCCCACTACCTGATTCAATCAAGAGATGAGCTGTCATTAAAACCACAAGTCCACCAGCAGTCAAAAGAGCCGGACGACTATTTCGATGCCTAGGATAGGTCGCCAACAATCCAAAACCTGCCAATAAGGCTATCACCCCCAAAAACATCCATTCAGTGGTATCGGCCCAAAAGGCTCCTAAGATTCCATCAAGACCATCCCACGAATGTGCCGCAATGACGGGAAGGGCAAGCAACGCCAAAGGCGTCAATGCGCAGTGCACAGCACACACGAGAGAAGCGATTGAGCCAGCTTTTGAAAGCCTCGGGCCAAGAGTTTTGATCATATTATTGGCATTGCGGACACAATCCCGTGAATTCCAATGTATGATCATCCACGATAAATTGCGTCTGTTGTTCAATCAATTTTGTGACCTTTTTTAGCGGGCATAACAACAAATCCTCGATCTGACCACAAATCTGGCAACGAATATGATGATGATGTTTTCGCCCCTCCTTCAGTTCATATCTGGAGAGCCCTTCCTGATGAAGATCTAACTGGAGAACCAGGCCTAACTCTTTCAGCACATGCACGGTTCGGTACACGGTCACTAAATCAATCGCCACTTTTTCCTGGTGCAATCGTTCAAAAATTTCTGTAGCGCTTACCGGCTGGCGAGTCTTTTGAAGTAACGACAGGACGGCTTGGCGAGTTCGGGTCATGCGTCGCCCGGTGGCTCGCAGATTTTTTTTGATATTAGGTTCCAATTTTAACAAACAAATATAACCCTTATCGAAAGACTTCTTATTGCAAGTCCATTGCAAATACCATATCGGGAAATGATTGTCAATTACGAGGCGAAATTTCGTGAAGAACGCTTCAAGCCACCTCTTCAGTCAGAAGGATTCTCGATGCCCTATCAAACGGCAGTTTCAAGCTCCAAGTGCGACTGGTGACGGATACCGTAGTTGCGTGAACACTTCTTAGGTCGTTGCCCAATCCAGGCATTTTCTGAGACGGGTATTTAACCGCTATGCGTTTAAATTGAACTCGCGCTGCGTGCAGATGGAGAAATCCATGCCCTTGGGCAAATATTGCCGCAGTAGGCAATTGGTATTTTAATTGGTCCCGTGTTCCCAGTGCCTATGCGGATTAGCCAAGAAGACTCGGATCGCCCAACCGTTAAACTAAACGCTCTTGATCGACCATTACTTTTTCATGATCATAGGTCAAAAGTTTCCTAAGGCCGCTGGAAAATGTCGGGGTTTCTTGGTAAATCCGTC
>JAGQKG010000027.1 GCA_020430245.1 Nitrospira sp. | reverse complement strand
CGTTGATCAATGGTCGATCCTCTCTTGTTCGTGAGATCGAAAATAGTATCCCTTCATTGAGATCCTTCGTCCGGTCCCCGGCTCGGTACCACTAGGCCCCTGCAAAACTTATTGTCGGAGTGACCGCCTCATCAGAGCCACATCGGGATTAGAAGAGCATTAACAACAGGCCGTTTTACATCAACAGGATTCGATGAAGCAAGCGATGCACCCGTGGGCGACAGGCTTGTGTTACGCGACTGAAACGAGGCGATCCTCTCCCGGTGAAAACGAGCCAAGAGGAGAACAGCAAAGATTTTTTGCTCCAGCAAGAATCAGGAATAGATCAGAGGAGGAGGATGGTTCAAACCCTGTTGACGGGAGCCGGTCCTCTTATGGGCCGATGAAGTGGACTCAGGGCCTTAATGCATCAATCCCGGGAGTGGCCCCACCTCAATAAGCGAGGGAGTAGGTTCCTGATAGGAGTGAAGATACGCATGATGATCATGCATCGTGGCCCCTTCAGGCAGCATGTCATAGAGCGGACCCAGTTTCCCACGGATTTTTCTGGCATAGAATTTTGGGAGTTCTAAGGTTTCCCCTTCCAGAAAACGTCTGACCGCCACATTGGTATTCAATAATCCACGGATCTTGGTGTGATACTTGATCCGGCCGAACCCTTCACTGGACACCGATCGTATGAAATTAAACCACCGCGGTATCATCCCGCGGTTTAATATCAGGCGTCGAAAAATCATCGGCCACGAAAACGCGTGCCGGGAGAGATCCACCACATGATCATAAAATTCCGGCCAGGCATAATGTTTGGGACGCACGTTCATGGCGTGATTGTTGTCGAGAAAATGAAAGGGAAAGGGTAGCACCCGTCCGTCCCGTTGCAATTCCCGATTAAAGGGTGCGGCTTGCCCAAAAGCCGTCAGCAGGGAAAAGGCCGGAAAGGCACCGGGGGCTAAATCTAAAAATTGCTTGGTGAGATGAAAGGGCTCAGGACCTCGGTCGGAATCCAACCCCAACACAAAATTGACTTGGACATAGGGAATATAACGGAGGATCAGATTGATATGATCTGCCACCTGCTTTACTTTGTCCTGTCCTTGATGGCGACCGGTCCGGGATTTATCGCCCATGTCATACCACGACTCAATCCCGGGCAAAATCGCCTTGAATCCATTGTGCCTTAATCGTTTTAGATGAGGTTCGGCCAGGAGCGAGAGAGTGCTTTCTGCAATGAAGTCGATACTATTGGGTGGAACCGCGGTTTCAATGGCATTCATATATTCCTGAAATCGCACTCCAAAATTCGGGTCGTGCCAGGCTACAATGGGTCGTGTCAATTTTGTCCGCAAAAATTTGAGATCTTCGCTGATTTGACCAAACGACAAGGGCTGGTAGTCGACATTGGCGTCCACACAAAACCCGCAGGTATAGGGACATCCCATGCTGCCGATCATGGGCACGACTTTAAATGAGGTGGGGGCCTTGGCGATGGTCGGTTCAATGAATTTCCAGCGCTCCTTCACTCCTGGTAACTCGGTCGGCTGTCGGGACGCTGCGAGCTGAATCCCCAGGGAACGCTGCGAGGAACAATCCGCCAGAATATCCTGAATGAGATTCTTATCCGTAAACCCCACCACATAATCGAAGTACTTGGCCGCATCCTGCGGATAGCTCCGAGCATGCGGCCCGCCCAGGACCGTCACGGCCCCTCGAGCTCGAAACATGCTACTGATGGCATAGGCAGTCAGAGCGGACCGGGTAAAGGCCCCGATAAACACAATATCCGTCTCGTCCAGCAATTCCCGATGAAGATCTTCACGACCGGTATAGCAGACAAAGCGAACCTGATGGCCTAATTCTTCACACCACACTCCAACGACCTGCGGCATAATGCTCGCCAGGTTTTGATTCATGACCCGGGCATAGAGAGAATGGGTCGGTCCCTTCGTCACAAGATCCAATATCGTCACCCGACGTGGTCGCATACAAAACCTCCATACACTCAATGGCTAAGACAGGAACAGTTCCAGAATGGGGAAATAGGTTTTTCTAGCTGCCTATGCTGAACAAGATGGATTGAACATCACGCAAAAGCCCGCATGGGCTTTTCATAAAAATACGAGTGACCGAGCCCTTAAACAACACCATGGCAAATCCGGTGCGATGAGCTTGCCTCCCGCAGATATCGACTTTCGCACATCCCAGCAACCCATACCCCAATTCATGCGTTGAGATGGGAGTGAAGGTTACCCATTCCGTGTATAACAGTTTGAAATTGAATGCCGTGAATTGTTCGGAATTTTGGGGGAATGTAAATATTGGTACGAGGATTTATTCTGATCGTCTATTGTTGCATTGCGAAAATTGCGCCTCACTTCGTTTTTTTATTCCCATTCCTCATACCGGTGTGTATAGGAAAAAGATCCGAACTTATAATAGTCCTTCAATTGTACACGAACTATTATACACGAATGAATCGTACCGAAGCTGTTTTACATATTACGAATTGGTAAAGTTAAGGATTTGTTGTACGACTGAGAATTAGGCAGGGGAAATTCCAGTGTCACCCGTAATCCTGGATGATTGTCGGAAAGACTAATACGGATTCCATGAAGTTCGGCAATCGCTGACACTAAACTAAGGCCGAGTCCGCTCCCGGTTGTCGTTCGACAGGTTTCTAGTCGATACAAGCATTGGAAAAATTTTTCTCGTTCGGATTCCGGAACGCCAGATCCCGTATCGGTTATGAAACGACAAAGGTGGTGATCACAAAAACCGCAAACAGGCACGCGGCGAAAAGGGTTAATCGAAAACTGGCAGTACGTAGAAGCTTACGCATCGGCACTCATACGATAGCCCGTGCCTCGGACGGTATGGATCAGTTGCTGGGTAAAGCCTTTATTGATCTTCGTCCTCAGACGGCTGATATGCGTGTCGACCACGCTGGTACGGGGATCAAAATAAAAATCCCATACATGCTCGAGCAGCATGGTGCGGGTCACCACCTGACCGGCATTTCGCATGAGATATTCGAGCAGGCGGAACTCGCGAGGCTGAAGCTCAATGCACACCTCTCCCCGTTTCACGATTCGCGTGAGGAGATCCATTTCAAGATCCCCGACACGTAACCGTGTCTTAATCCTTGACATGGGCGGACGACGACGAAGAGCCTCAACTCGAGCCTTTAATTCCGAAAAAGCGAAGGGTTTAGTGAGATAATCATCACCACCACATTGGAGTCCTTCGACGCGATGATCAATCTCACCCAAGGCACTGAGAAAGAGTACCGGGGTTTTCACATTCGCGGTTCGCAGTCCCTTGACCAGACTGATCCCATCAAGACTGGGTAGCATCCGGTCTACAATCAAGACTTCATACACCTCATCGATGGCCTTCTTAAACCCCTCCTTCCCATCCATGGCAATATCGACCACGTACCCTTCCTCAACCAGACCATTGGCAATATAGGACGCCGTTTCTTGATCATCTTCCAGCACGAGGATCCTCATTACCGTACATAAGCCTTTATACTTGGGATGGAGATAGCTTCAGCATAACACGGAAAAGGGCCCTGTCTCAGCTAAAATATCCTGGTCCAACACCTGGAACGAACGAGAAAACCTCTTCCACCAACAGGCCATTTTGCGTTTATCGGTTTAACCCGACGTAAGTCCATCGTATTGAAACTGCCAACCTTACCTCATTCGCGTGGGTATATCGGTTCCCTTTGAACCAGAAGCCATAAGGTAACGGTGGATCTCACCTTCATGAACCTCCATATCTGAGATAAAGGGGTAAAAATGGCCGTCAAAAGTTGAAGGGCTATTTTTAAATTTAAGCAAAATGAAGAAATGCCAGTTGCATTAAGCCGGATCTTCCTGTACGGTCTTTGCAAGAATCGACCGTCTCGCAGGATCCAAGCCATTCCCCGGCAGTTCTAGCCGGTGCCGTAGCGTAAATCTCCTCAGACCGGCCTCGATACGCACCCTCTGCATAGAACAATGTCGTTCGTGCTTCGTCTGGTTGTGCCTAACAAAGGAACCGACTGTCATGCCGAATCAAAAACGCCGAAAAGACCTTCGCAACGTCGCCATTATCGCTCACGTCGATCATGGCAAAACCACTTTAGTGGACGCTCTCCTCAGGCAAACCGGGGCACATGTATTCAAGGAAGGCGAAGCCGTCATCATGGATTCGAATCCATTGGAAAAAGAGCGTGGGATTACCATTTTTTCGAAAAATGCGTCGCTCCTTTATAAAGATACCCGCATCAATCTCGTCGATACGCCCGGCCATGCCGACTTTGGCAGTGAAGTCGAGCGAATTCTGCGAATGGTCGACGGCGTGCTCTTGCTCGTGGATGCCTTTGATGGACCGATGCCCCAAACCAAATTCGTCCTGAAAAAATCGTTGGAACTTCATCTCAAACCCATCGTCGTGATTAACAAGATCGACCGCCCCAACGCCCGTCCTGAAGAAATCGTGAATCAGACCTTCGATTTATTTTGCGAACTCAACGCCACTGATGAACAGTTGGATTTCCCCATTGTGTACGCATCCGGAAAAGAAGGAAAGTCCACGTTGGATCTGAGTGATCCCCCCGTCAACATGAAACCCTTATTAGACACGATCATCCATCGGGTCTTGCCGCCAGTGGCTGATCCAGAGCAACCGTTTCAAATGCTCGTAACCATGTTGGAATACGACTCCTATATCGGTCGTGTGGCCGTGGGACGGATTGTCCATGGCATGATTGAGGTCGGCAATCAGATCGTCGCCGTCAAACGGGATGGCACCATTACCCGAGGCAAGGTCACCAAGCTGTTGGCTTATCAGGGACTCACCCGTGTCGAAACCGATTCCGCTCAGGCGGGAGACATTATTTCCCTGGCCGGACATCAGGACGTTCGCGTGGGAGAAACCTTGGCTTCTCCCCAAAACCCGACAGCCCTACCGACCGTCAATGTTGATGAACCGACCATTTCCATGAACTTCTCTCATAACACCAGCCCGTTGGCTGGAAAAGATGGGGGGCGTTTTCTCACGTCGCGACACATACGAGAGCGCCTGGCTCACGAAGCCATGATGAATGTGGGCATTAAAGTGGAGGAGGCTGACGGTGGCGAGCGATTTACCGTCTCGGGACGAGGCGAACTTCATTTGTCCATTTTAATCGAAACCATGCGTCGGGAAGGTTTTGAATTAGAAGTCTCCCCGCCCAAAGTCATTTACAAAGAGATGGATGGCGAAATTCTGGAGCCCGTCGAACTCGTGGTCATTGAGGTGGATCCCGGTTATCAGGGTGCGGTCATCGAAGCGCTCGGCAGCCGGAAAGCCGATATGAAAGACCTGCGGATCAGCGCGGTCGGGACCGTCCGCATGGAATTCCACATTGCGTCGCGTGCGCTTTTAGGATTTCGCAGTGAATTATTGAGGATGACGAGAGGCAGTGGTGTGATGTCACAAATTTTCTATGAATATCAACCCTTTAAAGGAGAGATTCCTCATCGTTCAGCGGGCGTCCTCATTGCTCATGGTCCCGGACAAGCTGTGGCTTATGGACTCTGGGGACTGCAGGACCGTGGAGAAATTTTCCTCCATCCTGGAGACGATATTTATGAAGGCATGCTCGTTGGAGTCAATAACAAAGGCAACGACCTCGTGGTGAATGCCATTCGCGAGAAAAAACTCACTAATATTCGGGCCTCGGGAACCGATGAAGCTATTCACCTCATTCCGCCACGGGAAATGACCCTGGAATTCGCATTGGAATTCATCGAAGACGATGAACTGGTGGAAGTGACTCCCAAAAATGTGCGCCTGCGTAAGCGCTACCTTACTGACAACGAGCGCCGCTCCGCTCGCAACTTGTCCAAGAAAGCGCAATAACCCCGCCTCTTTCCAGTTAATCTGATTTTGGGGGCTTTGCTTGCTACAACTCAATTGTGGCAGCGGGCTATGCTCTCCTTTGTAACCCACCTGTCTTATGGACAACACGGGAGGATTAAAAAGTCCGTCAGCGGCCTTCTCGCCCCTTGTTCCTGCTCACGTACTCACCTCTACGCTCCACTTGCCAACAATGGTTACGCCTGCCGTACGTCCTACATAAATACTGCGACCTGCCCTTCAATATAACCAGGGCGAGACCGGACGGATTTTTTAAACCCTTCCTCATTGTTCTGGATTGGTCCGTCACAAAATGTTCGGGGGGTGAACTAGGTGAAAATTTTGAATTATTCTGTACCCTGAAAGGACTGTTCAGCGTGCTTCAGTACTCTTTGGCCAGAACTGATTCAGGACACTTTCCTCTCTGACCTTTCTCAATAAATCTTCAAGAATTGGCTCGCAAACAGCTAGAGAACAGTCCCCGTTGCACGTTTTTTCTCTTCTTCTCAATATGACCGGCTCAAATGCCCATCAAACAACTGTCTGCCTTACTCGCATTAAGATTTTGCCCTCTTAGGCGTTTTCTCCCCGTAAGTACTTTCCTCTTTCATCATTTTTACATATAATTCAGGTTTACCGTCCTCCCGGGAAAAAGCCTTGCTGGCAAGGTCCATCACCCGATAGCAGTCCATTCCATTGTGGAGCAGGCATGAACAACATTTTTTTCAAAGGACATGGCTTGGGGAATGACTATATTGCCCTCGACCCGGCCAAAATGTCTTTTAAATTAACACCGCGGACTATTCGAGCTCTCTGTGACCGGCATTGGGGGGTGGGAAGTGACGGCATTCTGGCGCTTGGCCCTTCGAAAAAAGCCGATTTTGGTCTGCGCATTTACAACCCTGACGGGAGTGAAGCCGAGAAATCCGGTAATGGACTGCGGATTTTCGGCTGCTATCTGTACCACACCAAACATACGAGGAAAAAGCACTTTACCGTAGAAACTAAGGGTGGCGTGGTTGAGGTCCATTTGGAACTCAACGGTCATGGATACGTGAATGGGGCCACAGTTGACATGGGACGAGCCTCGTTTCAACCCATTTCTCTCCCCTGCACTTTACGGGTGCCTGAGTTAATTCAACAGCCTGTTAAAGCCGCAGGCCAGTCTCTCCGGTTTACCGGAGTCAGCGTCGGAAACCCTCATTGCGTGGTATATAAGAAACAGGAAGAACAATGGACCCGCCAGGACCTTCTGGAAATCGGCCCGGAATTGGAAAACCATATTATTTTCCCGAAACGAACCAATGTCCAACTGGCCGTTCCTACCGGACCTCGGGCCATTTCTATCTTGATTTGGGAACGGGGTGCAGGAGAAACACAGGCCTCGGGCTCCTCAGCCTGTGCGGCTGCTTGTGCCGGAGTACGGTTAGGACTAGTTAAAAGCCCTGTGCGGGTGAAAGCCCCTGGAGGGACACTGGATATTACCGTCGACCCCCAATACAACATCACCATGAAAGGCCCCGTCACCGAAGTCGCCAGAGGGGAAGTCAGCCCAGCCTTCATAGACAGCCTGCGCTAAAGAGTTTCCACTCCACTCCCCACTCACAGGGCCGTTCTCGGATTTTTCATCCTCTCCCTTGAAATTTCATACCGAACCCTCATAGATGGGCCAGGAGATTCCCTATGTTCGGCTGGACAACTCTTCATCCCAGGAGAGCATAGAGATTCCCGATCTTCCCGCTCGAATAATCGACAACAATTCTTTTTCCGATTATTTCCGCACGTTTTCCGGGAAGTGAGGTGCGCGGGACTTGGATTGAGACTATCTGCCGTCGGGCCATTATCCCGACCTTTCGCCGCATGACCATTTACACAATAGGTCCGAAACACCCTTTCTCTAATATTAGGATTCCCTCTGAGGCCTTTCTTTCAGTGGACGCCCACTAGATCGCTATGCCTCCATCACAGTCCTCCCACCGATCCACTGGCATTCACTGACCATCTTTCCCATCCGGTTTACTCCGGTAACTTTGGAAACTCAAATGGAATCGATTCGCCGGTTAGTGCTTTCAAGAAGGCAATTAGGTCGGTTTTCTCTTGCGGCGCCAATCCCAGTGGTTTCATTAAAGGACTCAATTGAGGATTCGCATTCCCACCTTTATCGAAAAAGTCGACAACCTCCTCCAATGTTTTAAAGACGCCGTCATGCATATATGGGGCGGACTCAATAATACTTCGAAGTGTTGGAGTTTTAAATGCGCCTTTATCGCTTTCTCGAAGCGTGACATAATACCGTCCTAAATCTTCTTCCATCGGTCCCACTTGCGGCACGCCGAGGTTGTGGAATTGATTATCCGTAAAATTCGAACCATTGTGACACAGAATGCACCGGCCTTTTCCTTTAAACACGGCCATCCCGCGTTGCGCATCTTCGCCCATTGCATCGGGATCCCCTAAGACAAATTTATCGAAGGCCGAATTGGTGGAAATGATGGTGCGTTCAAAGGCGGCGATCGCCTCCGCGATTCCCTGAATATTCACGCCCGTTCCCAGAGCTGATTGAAATTGCTCCTGATAACCTTTGATCTTGCTGAGTTTGACGACCACATTTTCATGGGTTTCCGCCATTTCAATGGGATTGTGAATCGGCCCGATGGCCTGCTCTTCTAACGACCCCGCTCTTCCATCCCAAAACTGGAAGGGATTAAATGCGGTGTTATAGACCGTTGGCGCCTGACGCCCTCCCCGCTTTCCGCCCACGCCCACGGAAGTTTGGTTGGGATCGGCAAATCCTGCAACGGGATTATGACAAAAGGCACACGAGATTGCATTGTTTTGGGATAACCGTCCATCGAAATAGAGCTGTTTCCCCAAAGATATTTTTGCGGCATAATTCAAATTGGTAGGTGGTGCGGGTACCGCCGTCGGAAGCGGGCCAATATCCGGAATCGTGTGACCTTCCAGAGTTATCATGCCTGGTGTGGATGCAACTCCCGGTTCACTCCCGATCCCGATTAAGGCCATCAAGATCAGCCCCATCATTCTGCAGACCATTGGACCAATTTTCCCATTGATACCTGTACTCATTCCTTCATCTCCTCCTGATTGAATTGATCACATTCCATAGCAGTTTTTTAGTCAATGGTATCCCGGACAAGACACATAAGAGTAATCTATTTGAATCGTTGAGTGTACCCTGAATGTCCATAAAATGGTAAGACCATTCACCCATAATGCGAATGAGATGATTCGCCACGGCCTTTTCAGGTAAGTTCCCTGTGCCATCGCACAGCTTTGCTGCTCGTCCGGAATCCATGATCCACATTGCACCGGCTCCCTATTCCGCATGAATCACCAATCCTATCCTATTGATGCCATAGTTCCCCAACTACAACAGACGCTGAGGCAACAGCGTATCGTTCTTCTCACCGCACAACCAGGCGCCGGAAAAACGACGCAAATCCCCCTGGCCCTTCTCCACGAGCCATGGGTGATTCCAAAATCTATCATCATGCTGGAGCCCCGGCGTCTGGCAGCGCGCGCAGCCGCACGCCGTATGTCCCATCTCCTGGGAGAAGCCGTTGGGACCACCGTTGGATATCGAACCCGGTTGGATACCAGAGTCAGCCCGAACACGAAACTGGAAGTGGTAACCGAAGGCATTCTCACCAGAATGCTGCAACACGATCCCTCTTTACAACATTATGGTCTGGTCATCTTCGATGAATTCCATGAACGCAGCCTGCAAGCCGACCTTGGCCTAGCCCTATGTCTGGAATCCCAGAAGGTATTTCGAGAAGACCTTCGACTATTGATCATGTCGGCCACACTGGACATTGCCACCATTTCACAAAAATTGAACCAGGCTCCGGTGATCACCTGCGCAGGCAATATGTTTCCCGTCGAAACCCGCTATGTTGGAAAACCAGAAGGCAACAAATTTGTCATGGCGGTGGCACAGACCATTCATCGTCTGCTGATGACCGAACAGGGCAATCTCCTGGTCTTTCTTCCGGGTGCAGGAGAAATCCGGCAAGTGGAACGGCTCTTGGGGAACCTTCCACTTGCCCCATATACGCGTATCGCTCCGCTCTATGGAGATCTATCTGCCCAGGACCAGGACCAGGCCATTCTGGCGCCACCTGCCGGATGGCGCAAAGTGGTCTTATCGACCAACATTGCCGAATCCAGTCTGACCATCGAAGGCATTCGAATCGTGGTCGATACCGGTCTCATGCGCGTGCCACGCTTTGATCCACGTAGCGGCATGAGCCGGTTGACCACCATGACGGTCTCGCAACAATCGGCCGAACAACGTCGCGGGCGTGCGGGACGTCTGGAGCCGGGCCTGTGTGTGCGGTTTTGGTCTGAGGCCGAGCAGCGTACCTTCACGGCACGCACCGCACCGGAAATCCTGGATGCCGACCTGACCTCCCTTGCGTTGGAATTGGCTCAATGGGGTATTCAGAATCCACAGGAATTGCTCTGGCTGGACCCTCCGCCTTCCGGGGCCATGGCTCAGGCACGACGACTTCTTCGCTCCCTTGGGGCATGTGATGCCCATGGCCGGATCACCGATCATGGCCGGTCTATGGCCGACCACCCCATGCACCCGCGGCTCGCGCACATGATCCTGAAGGGAAAGGCTCTGGGGGTGGGAGCCTTGGCATGTGACCTGGCCGCAGCCTTAAGCGAACGAGACCTGTTCAAGGGATCAATCGCACGCGAGCATGCCGATCTTCGCACCCGATTTGATATTCTCTATGGTGGCGCCCATGTTCAGAGAAACACAGGGTCTCTGGAGATGGGAACCATCCAACGCATTCGCCAAGTCTCTCAGTCATGGCAACGAACGCTGCACATTACAACTCCCCGGCATGTCCCCAAACAACAGATTGATCAAATGGGTGTACTCCTGGCACTGGCCTACCCCGACCGGATTGCCCAACGACAATCAGATGGGGTTAGACGATACCGGCTGGCCAATGGACGAAGCGTAAAATTCCATTACCCGGATCCATTAGAGCATGAAGAATGGCTCGTCATCGCAGACCTTAACGGTGGGCCGGCGACGGCACTCATCTATATGGCTGCCCCGATTTCACATGAAGATTTGATCTCCCATTGCGGGGATCTCATACAAGCAACGGATTCTGTGATGTGGGATGGATCGACGCAAGCGGTCAGGTCCATCCGACAACGACGACTGGGAGAACTTATTCTAGATGAAAGCCGCCTTCCTGATCCGGATCCTGACCTGGTATTGACCGCGCTTCTCGACGGCCTTCGAAACATGGGGCTTTCCTGTTTGCCCTGGAACCAGACTCTCAGAAACTGGCAGGCCCGGGTTCAATTTCTGCGCCGCGCCACGGAACCGGCATCCGCTTGGCCGGATGTCTCGGACGACACGCTCCTTCAAACATTGGACCAGTGGCTTGGGCCTTTTCTCATCCATCTCTCCAGCCTGAATCAGATGAAACGGATCGATCTTGCCTGGCCGCTTCAGGCGCTCCTTTCTCCTGAGCAACGCCGCACGCTCGACACCCTGGCGCCCACTCATCTCACGGTGCCGACAGGATCGCACATTCCCTTGGATTATCTGTCAGGAGAGATTCCCGTTCTGGCTGTCCGCCTTCAGGAATTATTCGGACAATGCGACACACCCCGCTTGGTCTACAACAGGATCCCCGTTCTCATTCACCTGCTCTCTCCGGCCAGACGGCCCGTACAGGTCACCCAGGACCTCAGGAGTTTTTGGACCACCGGCTATCAGGCGGTTAAAAAGGAATTGAAGGGCCGCTATCCCAAACACTTCTGGCCGGATGACCCTCTCCAGGCCCCGCCCACTCGCGGCATTAAAAAACGTTAGACCCCTGATGAATCATTCCTTGCGACATGATCGACAAGCAAATCTCAACTTCATTGCTATAGCTCTACCCTCTCGCTAAAATTCTTCTAATCCATGTGCAAAGCCATACTGAACGGATTTCATGGGTCGCACATTTTGTCTCAAGAATACCAGAAGAGGCCTTATGAGTAGCCAAAAATTGCTTGCACAAGCCCTGAAAACGTACCTAATAGATCCCTAAACTCTATTCCTTTTGGTGTGAAATGAACCCATTTCACAGTCGTCCCGATGACATATTATGGAAATTCAAGATTAAAGACTGGTTTGATGTAGCTGATCCAGTCGCGTGCGATATACTCATGTTGCTAGTGGCCGACGAAGACCTAATGAATATCGAAAGGTTCAAGGAAATATTAGATTCAAATCTGTGCGGAGAGGAGGCAGATGAAATAACGAGAATCAAGTGGAGAAAGGTACATTTTTTTTTAATGGAAGCAATTGACAGTTTTCGAAATCAGGCATCTTTTTATTACAGTGAGGGCTCTCTCAGGAAGGCATTGGAACGCGAAAATCCAAGATTGGAGAAATTATCATAAACGCCACCGAGAATGATTTGTATTCAATAGTCGCTCATCAAGTTGTTGAGGGCATTCCAGGTGTGGATCTCCGGAGGACAAGGTACTATAAATAGAGGAAGAGGTAGAATGGTTACAGGGCAAGCTTAACCCTTTCACATTTACACTATTCGATGAATACTGGTCGACTCATGCCTTGAAGGATAAGAAAATTTCTTAAGGCACCTACTTCTGAACATCCAAACCAGAAAAAATCACACGCCTCGACACCCACGAAATATTTACCTGATATCCTTATTGCTTTTATTACGCAGAATTTTTAAGGTAATCTTGTGTAAGGTAATCATTGTGTAATGATGTCTGACACAGGTATTTTTAGTCTTGTCCTAAGGAGCCGGCTTTATGAATTCAAAATTGACTTTTCATTTCTCGATAGCAGCGTGTTGGGTCCTGAGCAGCTTTATTTTTGGGTGTTCCAACGTCGAACTGACAAAGGTTCCTAAAAAACCCTTGCCCTTTCATCCCCCTCCACTGGTTGAATTACCATTGGAATTGCCTCCCGAAGGAGGTCCACGACGCCCAGTCGCTACCATCTCCTTCTCCACAGCCGTATCCGGTCCTGGACCAGAAATTATCATTGTCGATTCTAACCAGCCTGCCTTACGTGCCACAGCAGAACAAGACCCTGCCGTGAAGACCCAATTGGGCGACCGCTTTGCCTTTATTCATACTGAAGAAGTCCCTGCCGACCGATGTCTGGTAACCGTGCAAGCCGACAACACAGCCAACTCTCGTGCAACTGAGCGGGAATCGGCTTCCGATGTCCCAACATATCGGCTTACCTATTACAGTTACACCAACAATGTGGCCGTACATGTCTGCATGGAAAATAACCGAATATCTTCAGTCCAACGCGACCCGCGTGAAGGTTTTCAGCCCGAAGAAGGTGAGGAAGAAATCACCACGGCCATTGAGCTGGCCAGAGCAGATCAACGAATTGCCCAGGAAGTTCAGACACTGCACGGACATGCCATTCTGACTTCACCTGAAGAATACCGGTATTTCTGGGTGAACGACGAGGCGGGGTTCGGGGACCGGGTGTTTTGGATCACATTTTCTGAAATGCCAGAGAGCTTGGCACTCTACTTTGCTCGAGTGAACCTCACTTCTCAGACTGTCTTGGACGCAGGCAAGGAGGCAGGACCCCAATGATTATTCCCAATCAAGGAGCACGTGCCATGGCCGTATGTCGATATTTCATCGCCGGTGTCGCATTGACCAGTGCTTTGGTTGTCAGCCCCGCTTTGGCCGATTGGTCATCCAAACCGTTTACGTGGGGACCGTGGGACTTACATATTGAGATGAAAGATGCCGCTGGCCTGGGGCTACGCAATGTGTCTTATCATGGCAAACAGATTTTAGGTAAAGCCGATTTGCCAGTAATCCGGGTCAAGTATGTTCGGGAGTGGCCCCCCTGGCATCCCTTCAGTTGGTTTGGACTAGGGCGATCCAGTGGCCGATGTGGACCGTTCGAGGACCGGATCAGCCCGCCGCGGCTCAAAAAAAACCCCAACTGCAATGGAGAAAAACTCTGTCAGGCCGAGCACACCATCCAAGGCGTCAAGTGGTTGGAATTAGGCGTCTATGCCAAAATCGGTCAATACCATTTGTATCAGGCCTGGTATCTGAGCGAAGACGGTCGTCTGTACCCCACCATTCAGAGCTGGAATCTCTCTTGTAATACTGATCATGACCACCATGCCTACTGGCGGCTGGATTTTGATATTGGCGGATCCGACCAGGATCAGGTCTTTGTCTTGGACCGGAATTCAGTAAAAGACAAGGGTTGGGGACCAGGGTGGGAAAAATATCTGGTAGAGGAGGATGACAAAAAGCCCGATGCCAATAGCCAGGATCGCGTCTGGTTTGTGCGGGATTATCCCACGGGTCAGGGTGTCTGGATAATTCCAGGTCCCTTTGATGGCGAATCGAATAAGTTTTCAGATCGCGATGTCTCGATTCGAAAATTTTACCGGGATGAAGATGCTGGCTGGCCATTCGGCGCACGTGGAGACCTGGAGTTTAAAAGTGATGAAAGCGTCCAAGAGACCAATGTGGTCTTTTGGTATGTGGCCCACCTTCCTCATAAGGCAGCAGAAGGGGACCGCCCCATGCGTTACTGGATGGGGCCTCTTCTCCAGGTTCATCAGGAAACTCCATAACATCACTTGAGTTGAGGCAGTCTTCAGCGAAATCCAGCTAGGGAATAAAGGGGATTGATTCCTCCCACCGAAGGCATCGCTCAGAGTATGCTCCAAGAAGAGGCTGACCAAGCGATTGATTGGTCAACCTGCACACGCTGACGCATTTGAACCATCTGGATACTCGGAAGCAAACTCACGAGAAAAGCCAAAGTCTCGACAGAAGGTATGCACTTCACCGTCAATCAGAGAAACTATCTAAGAAACCGTTAATTCTCCCAATTATTTGGATACCCGTGGCATCTTTATATTGATCTCACAGCTCCCTCTCAGGATTTTCGTTTCCGAGTGCCAAAAACGAGTATTGTCTCAATTCGTTCATGGCAGCGCATCATCGCCTTTTTCAGGAAAGGTTTGCTAAGGTAAATCACTTTGAGAGCCGCCTTTATTTTCTTTGATAGGTCGTTTTTCTTTATTTCTCTCTCTTCACAAGTAAGGAACTCCAATTCATGAAATTACTTTCCGGTCTCCTCACCATACCAATCTGTTCTCTCCTCACCTGTGTTTCCATCGTCCTATCGAGTGCGCTCGGATTGGCGGAGCCCGGGATTGATGGCTTCCGGGAGTTAAAATTTGGCATGACGGAACAAGAAGTATCCGCCCTACCAGCCTGCAACAACTCTCAGGAATGCCTTTATGAGCTTACTGAGAAAAATCGATATATTGCACTGACCTACTTACCCGAGAAAGCCCAAGATGCGACTGAATCAGCAGGAAAACTGGCAAAGATTACCATTGATATGGGGCGATATACAGATGATTGGTACCAGCAGTTGCAGATGATCCTTGGCGCAAGTTATCACCTCACACACGATCTCACCGAGGCATCCAAGCAGTTGTTTCTTGCTGGACAACTAAACGAGCTGAATTCGGGGTTTGAAGATGGACAGGTGTTACTGAAGGTCGTGCGCCGCCCGTTCGGGAACCTGGCGTTGAAGGTCGTATATCAAAATGCTGCCCTTGCGGAGGCATTCATTCAACAAAGACAGGTTCCGAGCACTTCCTCCAACTAAACTTTTTCCTGATAGACCACATCCGAAATAGCATTGATTGTTGGGCAATTGACGTCTTTTCTTCCCCCTCTCTTAACGTCCAGGGTTAGGATGCATGCTTGGGTAGAGAAACGATTTTTGGCATCAGCAGCCGAGGTCGGAGATTTTCCTCTTTCACAAAGAAGGAAATGGGCAGGGTCACTACCCCTGTTTTCCGTTGTTGATGCATCAATTTCCGCCAACACCGCCGGCACAGATCATGATCCTTCAAGGAGACTGCCCGTCCTAATTTACTGGAATGGGGATTGCGTCTGGGAGAAACAAACACCTTAACCTCATTTCCACATTTGGCACAACATGTCGCACCGGTCGCACTGTTTTTTGACGCCCGATGGGTCACCAGACCAAGGCTTTCAGGCGTAGATTTTCTTTTTGGATTCCACCCATGTTCCTGTGACGTGACGGATTCAGGTATATCCCATGTCAGCATTCGTCTCATGGCTCCCTCCTTGAAAAGAATGGTCGGTCGTTCAGTATTTCTGGTCTTGAGCAAGGGATATGCCGGAATCACACGAAATACGATAGAGAAGAGAAAAGCGTGTGGAAACAAAAGATAAGGGATTCAAGAACCTGAAGGTAGGGTTCAGGAAGATAGGCAGCTTGTACGGCGCCCGGGCACATTTTTCCTGTTTGAAGTCACTGGAATGTTGACACCTGTTGGACCCTTTGACATAGAGAATGAGAGCAGAAATATTCAACACCCATGAGGAGGTTCAATGAATGAAACCAGGAGTTGTAACATCCCACGGGCCATCCGAAAACCATCAGCCTCCCCTCACTCAAGTGAGTAACGATCCTTCCCGTTCCAGATCACACCCTTTCCGGCGCCGATTCATTTAAAATCAGCCAATAGAGCCCCAGATTTTGAACCGCTTGAGAGAACTCTTGAAAGTCTACTGGCTTGCGAACATAACTATTGGCTCCAAGTTGATAGCTTTTCACAATGTCCTGCTCTTCCTTAGACGACGTGAGAACAACCACCGGGAGAAACCTCGTCCGGTCATCAGCTCGCAACCGTCGAAGCACTTCCAACCCATCAATCTTGGGGAGCTTGAGGTCCAGCAAAATAATTTGAGGCATATGGCTTAAATCACGACCGGCATACGCCCCGGTTCCAAATAAATATTCCAACGCCTCTACGCCATCTCGAGCCACCACAACATCATTTTTTATATTGTTTTTTTTGAGCGCCCGCATCGTCAACTCTTCATCGTCGGGGTGATCTTCCACTAACAGAATTGCTTTGTTGGTCATCTTCTCCTCCTTTGCTTGCCTTACAACGTAAAATGAAAGGTCGCGCCTTTGCCAACCACTCCTTCTGCCCAAATTTGACCGCCATGCCGTTGAATAATACGATGCACTGTCGCCAGACCCACCCCCACTCCCGGATATTCCGTGTAGGCATGAAGCCGTTGAAACGCGCCGAAAAGTTTATGCACATAGGTCATATCAAAACCCGCCCCATTGTCGGAGACAAAGTAGGCTGCCTGCCCTTTGTATTGCCCATGACCGAATTCGATACGAGGGTGGGCTTGTTGCTGGGTAAACTTCCACGCGTTGCCTAACAAATTTTCTAATACGGCCCGAAGCAATTGCGGGTCGGCGGTAGCAAATACGTTATTGGCCACAATACATTCGACCTGCCGGTCCGGGTCCATCTTTTGAAAGTCTTCAAGAACAGCCCGGACTACCGCACTCATATCAAAGGTCTGGGTATGGATTTCAGCTCGTGTCAGTCGGGCCAGATTAAGCATGGCATCGATAAGCTGGGACATTCGTTGACTGGCAGTCCGCACCCTGCGCAAATAACTTCGTCCCGACTCATCAAGTTTTTCATTATAGTCTTCCAACACCGCCTGGCTAAACCCATCGATCCCCCGCAACGGGGCACGTAAGTCATGGGAGACCGAGTAACTAAACGCTTCAAGTTCTTTATTACTCGCCTCAAGTTGCGCCGAGCGCTGGACCAACTGGGAATTGAGTTTACGTATGTCTTCCTCTGCCCGCTTCCGCTCTGCCACTTCCCGAATGAGTTCCGCATTAGATGCAGCCAACTTGCCCGTCCGCTCCTGGACTCGTTTTTCCAAATTGTCTTTCGCCTGCCGAAGGGTATCTTCGGCTAATTGTCGATCATGAATTTCTAATTCCAAATGTTTGTTGACATTTTCCAATTTGCTGGTTCGGTCGCGAACCTGCTCTTCCAATTCACTGGCCACCCGCCCGAGCTTTAACACAACTACCCCGAATCCTCCCATCCAAATGACGACCAACATTCCCATCAACCCATACGTCCCCTGCCAACTGATGCCCATGATCGTTTCCAACGAATCAACGGGATACACGACCTCCAACAAGCCGCCGACTTGCCCGATCTGCCAATCACGCTTAGGACTGTCCGGATGCCTGTTATGACATTCCACACATTCCTTCTGCATCCGATTGGCCTTCGCAAAACGGAGGGACTCGCGACCATCGACTTGTTCAAATCGATAAAACGGGGCATCACTATCAGGATGTTTTGTGAAAAATTCCCACGCCTCTTGTTGGAAGCCATCAATGAGTCCCCCTGTTTTCTTTCCATGGTCGAACGGATAAGGGCTCAGTAACTCCAATCGTTCGCCTGGTCGCCCGGCGATTAATCGACGGCCCAGGTCCCGGCTTAGAGCGGCAGGGAGAGGAATTTCGCCTTGATGGTCCCGATACCCGGCCGAGGCTTCAATCCCCTGATCATGAAGGGGTTGAACCACCTCAACGGTGTACCATATCCGCATCTCATTTAAGGCTCTGGTATAGATCTCAGATCCTCGAAAGGCCATGGCTGTCACCATCTGAGTTTTCAATTGAGAAATATGCAAATAAATCACGATGAGACAGCACCCGAAAAGCACGGTTAACACAAAAATCGTATGCTGGTGTAGAAATTCCATGGCTCCCAGGATCCTGTTCACACAGATGCGCCACAGTCCTAAAACCGACAACGGCAATTCTTTACGAGGCGTTAACTCAGATACAGACAAAGATTTTTCCCTTTCTAAATTCAGACTTTTCAAACCCCTTTCCCTTCGAAAGCGGTCCTCTGACTTACGCTATCGGATCCTTACCGACAAAATTGAGCATTCCTCCCGTGAGAGGTCTCCTTCATCCCCAGGGCCCTGAAAATTTTGGCTTGGGATTTCTTGCCAAGTGATTGCGCCTGAATCCCCTTCTCATTGGCTCACACTCTTCAGGTCATCGTAAACACCCATCCAATCAAATATAATGGCGGAACCCCCAATAAAAGAAAGGAGGGGAAGCACAGCAGAATTCACCCATAGGTATCACCTGATATGGGACATCAGGCTACTTTTCCCCATTAACCTAAGACTGACATCCTATGAGGCATTTTGCTTTCACACAGACCAATCCAGCCTAGCATATTCAATAATCAGACCTGGATAATTGCTGGAAGTAAATGAGGGGAAGGAAGGTGAACAAACAGGGTGGACGGCCCACAATCCTTGACACTGTGAGCGTATTCTTGTCCCGAACATAACCCCACAGCCTAAACACAGACAGCCGGGTGAACAAACAATCTGGTGCTCATGCTACTAAAGTAACCCGGTTATTTCCCGGAAAGAAAATGCCCTCTGCGCACGACGACCAGCGGCTCCAAACTGGCACACTCACTCACACAGAACCTTGATTTTGCAAGGCGACAGCCATCAGGCTTTCTTCCGACTCTGATACCTTTCCGGAGTCGATGTCATCCGCCATCGCGGGTTCCAGTTCCTGATCCTCGTCATACGTTTGTCGCACATCAAGGATTTCAATATCTAATTGAGCTTCAGGGTACAATCGTCGCAAGTCCCATTCGGTAATCCACCCACGCACATATTCGCGCATCCGGGTGCTGGACAATTTCTCTACAGCTGACACAGGTGGCGGTGTCCAACTATAGGCCGATCCATGAAGCGCCCGAATCCGCTCATATAAAGCATCCACCATAGATTCATAGGGACGGATTAATGGTTCGCCACTCTCTTCGATGAGCCGGAGACCCTGGACCGCCTGTAATGCTTGAACATGAATTTCCTCCGTCGATTCCTCATGACACATCTGCTCTATTTTCTGGGAATCCTGTTTTTCTTCCAAAACCACGCTTTGGAAATCATCGGTCAAAGCCACAATAGCCCCAATAGCCGGACAGGCATGCTCAGATAACTCTCCCATCCACCGTGCCACCTCCACATAGGACTTGGTCCGTTGCTTAAAGGAATACCGCCCGATGATTTCCGCCTCATCAATAAGCAAAATCCACCCTTTATAGCCAGCCGCCACCATCAAGCGCGAGACAAATTGAAACCGGTGTAGGGCCAAATCCTGACTTGCAATTTTATTGAACAGGTACGGGGTTTCTGGCGGACACCCCTGGAGGTATTTATTGAGTTGACTATTGCTCAACGGATCTCCCGCCCAATACCGGATCATGCGATGACTCAACTCAGGGTCATTGATCATCCGCTCATAAAGATAGAGGCTGGCAGCAAACCGGGAATCGCACCCCTGGTCCCTCCGATGCACCCAATCGAACAAATCGGCATAGTGTGGGCTTTGAAAATTCAGTTCACCGGCTATTTCAGTTAGAGCATCGCCATGTTTACCGGGCACAATGGCATTATTGATGGCTGCACGAAATAAAGGCACGTTATTATAAAATGGCGTTTCCTTACTGATTACAACGGGACTACAGACAAAGTTCCTCTCCAATGCCACCTGTTGCAGCGCATGAAGAAGATGAGATTTCCCACTCCCAAACCCTCCTTCAAGCACAATACCCTTGGTAGGCGTGTCATGAGGAACATTTGCCTCCATCTGTTGAAGCAGGCGTCTGAATTTTCCTTCCAGGTCCGGTTGGTGGCTTCCAAGTACACGCACCACATCACGATTCGGCACCCCGGATCGCAAAGCTTCAATGGCGCGCTGATGTCCAACATCTCCATTCGCCATCGCCGGACGATCAGTGAACTCCTTCTTTCCGGTATCGCAGACATCCACGGCCTGTTGAGATCCAAGACGAATCAATGCCCCTAATGGATTTTGGTACTGGCGGTCACGGACTTCGTCCCAAATGCGTAATTTCAACGCCTCATACCGACTGAGTCCCCGACGCTCATCTGTCAAAAATTCTTGCGGCACGTGGACCACCAACAGGAAACTTTCCAATTCATCCGTCCCATCAATAAACTGACGTAGCATTTCATAGGCATCTAACGTAGCCGAGACCCCATAATGCAAGCCTTCAAGCGAGTCCGGTTTTTTACCGAGCATACATCGACTCAAGTCCAGGGACACGACTAACCCTGTTTTGCCTACTACTCGTAACCAACGGCATAACGAAACAAACATATACCGCGCATTGGTGCGATTAATTTTCTGAAAAATAAGGGCCTCTTTGAGAGCTGAAATCTGACGAATTTCCCCGCCCAGCCACGCCTTGACCGGTTCGATCATAAAGGGGACTTCTGAGCCGGAGTCCATTTGCCCCAAACACAATCGGATCATGGCCATCCGAAATTCCTGGCACATCTGCGTATCTCGATAGATGGCCCGCTCTAACCAACTATTTAAATCTCGTCGCAGTAAGGGCTCCGCCCGTTCATTCATCCGGGCGACTCCAGCCATGCAAAACTCTTCTTTGGTTTCCGGGATCTGGTACCCATTTTCTTGAAGGAGTCGACGAACGAATTGTGAGGCCAGGTCATCCCATGGGATTCGACGAGCAATCTGATGAAAAAACTTATCCATCATATGAATTTTGGTGTCTTTGGCATCAACGGAGATGCAAGCATACCCCTCCTGATGAGCCAAGGTAGCCAATTGGTTCTGGATGTCCACTCTACCCGAGTCAGAATCTGTCACCACGAACTTGACCGATGAGCCTCCTTGCCCAATAAATCGTTGAAGGTATTCTTGCCGAAGCGTATGAAACCATTCTTGAGGCTGTAACTCCATTGCTTACATCCTTCACAGGTTAGAAAGTCAGATGCATACTTGGATTAGTTTTACAGAATGACTAAAAAAAGGGAGATGTATTTTAAAAGATCCTGTTGCCAGGCGTTCGAAAAATTGGCTCGAATCTGTTGATTGTCATGATCAAAATTTTTGATGCCCGCTATTTATGGTCAATATCTAAACTAGTCCAACTCGGAGAGGGCCGGGTGAAGCCTGTCTTCCTGATCCCCTTCTAATTCAGAATCCTCCGAATAATCTTGTCGAATTTCCGTTAATTCAATTTCGACTTTTTGTGTTGGATCAAGACGCGTCAAATCCCATTCGGTAATCCAGCCTTTGACATATTCACGCATCCGAGTGCTGGATAATCGCTCAATCGTTGGGACCTGAGGTGGATCCCACCCATACGCCCCGCCATGTATGGAACGAATTTTATGGTAGATTTCTTCCACAAGCTGATCATAGGGGCCGACCAAGGGTATGCGTTCGCATTCAATGAGCCGCATTCCCTGTTCCGCTTGGCGGGACAGCACCAAATCGGTTTCCGATCCTGATTCTCGCAGTTTTTCTGGCACTTTTTCCCGATCACCCTTTTCATCCAGAATTGCACTTTGAAAATCATCCGTGAGCGCCATCACCGCCGCCAACCCAGATTTATAACCGAGATCCGCAAAGCTGGAAGCTTCCAGTCGCCCCAGCCACCTGGCCAATTCCGCATAGGATTGGGCTCGTTGCTTAAAGGAATACCTGCCAATAATTTCTGCCTCGTCAATCAATAAAATCCAACCAGAATATCCCGCCGCAATCATGAGTCGTGAAACAAATTTAAAGCGTTGCAACGCCATCTCCATGGCTGAGACTCGTTCAAATCGATAGGAAACACTCGCATCACAGGATTTGAGATATCGCTTGATTTCAGCATCGGTCAACGGATCCCCTGCCCAAAATCGAATGATCCGGTGACTTAATTCCGGGTCATTCACCATGCGTTCGTACAGAAACACGGACGCAGCAAAGCGGCCATCAATTTCACCGCCTTGACGATGCACCCATTCGTAAAAATTGGCATATTGGGGACTCTTAAAATTCAAATCCGCTGCCACCTCGGCCAAAACATCTCCTCGCTTATCAGGGATATCAGCAGACTCAATGGCTGATCGAAACATCAATGTGGGGCTATAAAGAGGCGTTTCCTTACTTATCACGACCTTGCTACACACGAATCTGGATTCCAATGCCATACGCTTCAAGGATTCCAGTAAATGTGATTTCCCCGTTCCAAATCCCCCTTCAATCAACATGCCTTTGGTCGTCCAACCCTTATGAATGCTGGCCTGGGCATCATGCAACATCTGTTGAAATTTGGATTTGACCATCGGCTGTGGACATCCCAGCGCTTGGACAACCCCCGAGCTCGGCACACCTGCCCGCAAGGATTCAATGACCCGTTGATGCTGCACATCTTCTTTTCGGTTTCCCACTCTGGCCAGTCGACTATTCTCGGTAAAGGGTTCGGTTTCGTCGGTCAGTCTGACCATCGGGGCAAAGGGATTTTGACGGGTTTTATCCCGGACATCATCCCAAATTCTAAGCTTTAAAGCTTCATACCGATTCAGGCCCAGCCGTTGATCCGAGAGAAAGGCTTGTGAGGTGACAACCACGACCAATAGCCCTTCGATTTCATCGCTGCCATCAATGAATTGTCTCAGCATCTCATACGCATCCATAACAGCAGAGGACGAATAGTTCAGGGAAGTCACCCCGGCCTCTTTGCCGCCTGTAAAGGCTGAAATATCGATGGTTAGGACTATTCCGGGTTTTCCCGACAGCCGAATCCAATGGGCCAAGGAGGCAATGAGGTCGCGCGCATTACTTCGGGAAACCTTTTCAAAAATTAATATTTTTTTGAGAGTAGCCATTTGTTTCAGTTCGCCTCGAAGCCAGGCCTTGATTGCTGCATGCTCTTTCGAAGGACTATCAGGTAATTCCAACTGGGCTAAACACAACTGGATCATCGCCAATCGAAATTCCCGGCTCATGTGAAAATCATGAAACAAGCTCCCTTCCAACCATGCGTTCATTTCTCGCTGCATCACGGTTTCTTCGCAACCATTGAGAGAGGCCAGAGAGGACCAGCAACATTCATCCCGCCGTTCAGGGATCTTCCATTGATGCTCTCGAAAGAGTTTTTTGACATACTCGAATGCCAAGGCATCCCAATCAATTTGCTTGGCCATTTCCTTAAACAAGAGATCAATGAGTTGAACCTTCGTACAATGAGAATCCGCGTGAATGGTGACAAAGCCTTGCTCCCGTGACAGCTCGCCAACCCCCACGCTCACAGCCTTGGTGTTCTGAGCCTCCTCCACGACCGCAAATTTGACGGCCGATCCTCCACGACGAATAAACCCCTGAAGATAGGCGGCTTTGAGAACGTTCAACCATTCCTGTGGAGACATAAGTTTTTCCTCAATATCCTGTTAATCTCATTCGTCTTTTCGGTTCACCTTAGGGGAACTTAAATACGATCCTGACCCGTTTATCCCGTCTGGACAAAGGAAATTCCATAATAGGTTTTCTCCCGTCCCCCCTGTGCAATCACGGTTAACGTTTTGTTGGCATCCCGTACACCGGTACTGGCATGAAAGTTTGCGCGATGATTGTTTTTGGTGGTAATAGTCCCACTTTTATCCAGTAAATAGACATCCCGGCCAAATTCTTGTCTGGTGTATTCACTGGCCTGCCACGGAAGGAGCGTAAGAAGTTGATACAGTTCCAAGAGTGGGATGACCGTTCCTTTGCCAATCAGGTGCTTCCCTCGACCCGCCACCACAATGGAATAGGCCGTAAAGACCATTTCGAGGAACGTTTGCGGTTTAAATCGAAGGGGTTTATTTTGAACTTCCTTTAATCGTTTGACCAAAACCGAAGGACGAAGTCGATTTTCTCGCATTCGATCAATGGCAACCGCCCGTTCTTTGTGAAGAATGCGCAATAAGACCGGGTAGGAAAACAAATAGCCGTCGTGTTCATAGAGATTGACACCCATCTGCTGGGCAGTGCTAAGAAGTTCCTGGCGAAAAGCTCTGCCCTCCAGGTATCCAGCTTCATCAAAGTTTAGACGTTCTTGCGTTTTCACAAAGTCACATCCGAGGCTTAGCGTCACCTCCTTGCCTTCTTCCAGTAATTTTCGCAGATTGACCAAATCACCCACTTTCGCTGCATCTTTAATTTTTTTAAATGACGCCATCACCTGTTTGGTGGCTTTCACTAATCCTCCGGCTTGCATTTCAATATCAGCCAGGGCCTGCTCCAAATTGATGTTTTTCATGACAGTCTTTGAAGGTGTGGAGGCTTTCGGCAACTCAAGCACACCCGTTGCCGAACCCGACCCACAGGCTTCTAGCGTATTGTCAATTCCTTCGGCACTCATGTCGGTTATCGAGTCCTCTGGTTTGTGATGAATTCAGACAATCGGCTTTAAAGAACCGATTGATCGGCGCTTACAGGTTTCATTCGGCACATCCCTGATAATTCTTAATAATTTCCGGCGAATTTCATGAGCATGGTTCAGTAAAAATCCATAACCTCTTTTTTATGCTCAGCCCTTCTTGTATAGCCCGTAGTTGACCTTTGGGAAGAAAGCCTTTTATGGTTGAGGCATTTTTCAGATTCTATTTCATGGAAAACATAGAACCATTCGCTGTTATTTCTGGAGCTTCCCGAGGAATTGGAGCGGAATATGCCAGAGCCTTAGCGGCTCAAGGCTATCACCTTTTTTTGGTCGCCCGTGACCAAGACCGTCTGAATCAATTATCCAAGGAAATTCAACAGGCTACTTCTGTTCAAGTCTGGACGGAAGCGTTGGATTTGGCCAAGCCTAACGCCGCTGAAACCCTTTACCAATTAGCTCTATCATATCGGCCGCATGTCTCGTTGCTTATCAACAACGCCGGCTTTGGGCTGTATGGCCTATTTTCAGGCATGTCACTCTCAACCATTCAAGACATGTTACAGGTCCATATCCATGTGACCATCGAAAGCACAAGGCTCTTCCTGCCCGATATGCTGAATCGACGGCAGGGTGCAATTATCAATGTGGCTTCCGTGGCAGGATTTTTTCCAATTCCCTATATGGCGGAATACGCCGCCACCAAAGCCTTTATCATATCTTTTTCCGAAGCCGTAGCGATGGAGGCCAAAGAAAATGAGGTAACCATCCAGGTATGCTGTCCAGGTTACACCGAAACCGATTTCCACAAGACGGCAGGGCATTGCCCACGCCACATTTCTCCCCCCCACACTCCCCACGAGGTCGTACAAAAATCATTAAAGGACTTAAGGTCCCGGCAAACCTTCGTAACGATTGGGTGGCAGGGACTGGCAACTCAATGGATCACTAGATTCATTCCTAAAAAGCTGCTCACGCGTCTAACCATCCGATTTGTTCGACCTATTTTCTCCTCTCATTGACCACACGACCTTCCATATTAAAGGAGCACGGCATGTCCCATTCCTACTTACAGCCTTTTTTTATGACATTCAGCATCTGCAGTATCTGTCTCATAATCTTAGGGTGCTCAGGCCCTCGCCCGATTCTCTATCCCAACGACCATCTCCAACAGGTTGGCCCGGATCAAGCCGAACAGGATATTGAAGAATGCGAACTGCTTGCAGAGGATTATGTTCCGGAACACACCGCATCGACAGTGGCCGGGAACACTGCGGTTGGAGCTGGAGCAGGCGGCGCCGTCGGTGCAGTCAGTGGCGCCATTCGAGGAGGAGCGGGTATAGGTGCAGCCATAGGCGCCGCGACAGGTGCGACCGTTGGCCTCATGCGTGGCTTATTCCAAGCCTCACAACCAACACCCGCTCACAAGGCATTCGTCAACCGATGCCTTTCGGAACGGGGTTACGATTCAATTGGTTGGGAATAGATCAGGAAAAGAACATGAAGGAAATGGCGGTGAGGATACCTTCGAGACGCTTTTCGTGGTAGTTACTACCTTTAGAGCAAAGCCAGCCTCGAAACCCGACTCACAGAAGAATCAAGGAATGATTAAAATGATGAACTTTCTGCACGACGGAGGGCTCGCATCAAAACTGGATCTTGATAAGCCACTTCACTTAAAGCGTCCAATATATGAAGATCTTTTTCCTTGGCGAGAGCCTTAGCTTTACTGAATTGTCGTGAATTAAAGCGAGCCACGGATGGCTGACCATTGATGATCTGACACGCAAGGCCTCCACCATCTTTCAGCGCAAGAGTGCCCCCGTGATCAAACAAGGTACGGGCCTCATCTACCCTGATCCCATGCAGTTCCGCAAAATCATGGAGCCCACTGGTCTCAATCAATCGTCCATCAGGCATGACACATTTTCGCTTAAAATGGGGAGACCAATCTTTTCGGAAATCAATATATTGAATGTCTCCACTACACGAGTTCCCTGAGTCAACTTTTGTCAAATCGATCCCTAAGTTTTTTTGCCGCAACCGATCCTGTAATTCCTGAGGAAGGCCTCGGTAAAAAACCCGCTCCATGCCTTCTTCCAACGTCACACCATAACTCTGACGCATGCGCTCGGCTGCCGCATATTGCTCAAGATCCATGACCCACGTGTGTTTTGGATCTTTGCCAAGAGGATCAACACGACAGACGAATGCGCCTTTTGTGACAAGGACACCCTCATGCGGATAGAGATAGATCCCTCCGCCTTGAAGCAGGCCTGTTATAGCTTCAAGAGGAATATCATAACTTTCAGACAGGACTCGTGCATGCATCTCCAAATCTTCCTGTTCCGTCATTGCGCACACCATTACATTTCCAGGGGGATCATAATCCGTATAGTTCTCCAGAATATTATAGAGAACCGGGGGCTTCTCTTTTTTCAATGGACGTTTTTTTACTTTAAACATTCAATACGCTCCT
>JAGQKG010000279.1 GCA_020430245.1 Nitrospira sp. | reverse complement strand
CGTAAACCGCATGGCTCGTTCGTTTTACGGGCATGGGCCCATGGTATCACAACCTGGGTCGGCCTCCGGCCGACTAAACTTTTCCTCCCCGCTCAAAGAGCGGGGCTTCCAAGTTCGTTTTAGTGAAAAGAGGCTAAGCGGCCGAAGGTTCTCTTTTGGGTAACCTTAATGTAAGTGGAGCCGTGAGCGGGATGAATGAGTGGAATGAGATAGTCTGTAAATGGCCGGAACCAGAATCAGGAGACGGACCGCCATCTACGAGCAACGGGTTATTCAAAAATGCGATGGGAATGTCCTAAATGTTCATGGAGGACTATCTTTTACTCAAGGAAGGCTCTTCCGGTCAGTGTTCCCGCACCAAGCTTACTATTGCACCGTTGATTTCTTTTCCTCTTTTTCCAGAATCAGGCGATACGCAATAAAATATTTATAAATATTACTCACATACTGAACGGTTTCCCGACCGATATGTTTCGCCGCCACGATCTCCACATTTTTAAACCACTGATTCGGATTCAAGCCCATCGACGGTGCCTTAGTCCGAAGCTTCGCGATCCGGGCAGGGCCCGCATTATATGAGGCAATGGCAAAGAGCCATTGGTTTAACAAGCTCATTTTGGGGTCTTTAAAATACCGGTCATGAAGAAAATGTAAATATTTGACTCCGGCATGAATATTAGGCTCAAGCTGTATGATATTGGGAATATTGACGTTGGGATCCCGAGCGGTACTGGGCAGGAGCTGCATCACCCCGATTGCACCCGCAGCACTTCGCTTCCGTTGGTCCAACGTGGACTCCTGGTAGCCAAGCGCCATGGCAAGCACCCAATCAAACCCATACGGTCGGGCAGTTTTTTTAAATACATGCATAAGATTCTGAAATTTCTTACGTTCCTGCGTTGCCAGGGCATTTTCAACGTACTTGGTGTTTTTTAAATACCGGGTGAATAACATATTTCCGATTAACGTACCTTTCTTATTTTTACTCACAAACCGGTTAATCACCCTTTTCAGTTTTGGACTATTTTTGCGAAAGGCCCAAGCGATTTCTCCGCCTGTATTGAGGATAATGTCCGGATACAGACGAATATGCTCAAAAATGTTCGCCCAAAATTCGGCCTTATAGTTATCCATGACCAACATCGGTAATAAACCAGCGTTCACCATTTCGAGCAGATCTTCGTCTTCAAGATTCTCCTCTTCAGAGATGAGCGTGACTTCCGGTTTCCCGGCAGTGGTGAACGAGTCATTCAAGCGAACGAGGTGTTCGTAAAAACTACTGGACTTCCGCACATGGATGGTCTTGCCGGCCAGATCATCGACACTGGAAAGCGGGGGGCTACTGGGACCCGTGACGATAATCTCGCGTACGTTTGTGAGAAACGGGTCGGAAAAATCAATAAGTTTCTTTCGCTCGGGTGTAATGGTAAGCGCACCAGCAGCAATGTCCCCTACCCCGTTAAGCAAATTCGGGATGAGCTCATCACGGTTTACGGGAATGAAGATGAACTGAACCTGCACGATCTTCCGCTGCAATTCTTCGTTAATCTGCTTGGCAAATATTTTCATAAGGTCGTATGTAAGGCCACGCTGTCTGCCGCCGTCCAAAAAGTAAAAGGTTTTGCTAAAGGGAACAAGCACCCGAATTTGATTGCGCGTGACCATCCCATCCCAATCGCCTGTCCACGGCTTCAGAGCCTGAGGGAACTTCGGGTTGAACCCTTGATTCTCCAACTCCTGAGAAGCCCCTAATGCAGTACTCAGGATTAGAAACAGGACCCATGTCAACAGCACAAGACAAGCAAGCCATCTGGGTTTTTGAGATTTTGGAATCAGCATGTCCATATACCGGGAACCTATCATGTGCAAGTTCCGAAGCGCCATTATGACTATTATAGATGTCTGGAATCCCATCCTTCATTAACGTTAAGATCAAGCCAAACCACCGTCGGAGGACGTGTTTTGGTGTGATTATTTTGATCCTATCTTTCAAACACGGTTTATGGAATGTCGACCATTATAAATACGAGAACAAAACCGTTCATCCTGAGCTCCCGTGGTCACAAACCTTCTCTCTTCTTCTTTATTCTCATTTTTTCGTCGAAAATCCCATCTCCCGTGTCCCCAACGGATACCCGAGATTGTTCATCGGGCATCCATCAGTTCTTTTTGGCGGTTGAATTTCCACGACAAAACACCGGGATTGACGACGAGTCTGTTGTTTGGTTTAACCCACAGGTTCAATCTCATCTGACAGTGTCCCCCAACTTCTATTCTATTTTTTACCAATTCATATGTTATTGAAAAAGAGTGTCTGCACAGAGGATTATTTCACATATGATGTCTTCTACAATTCTCCCGGCTTGTTAAAGGCCAAGAGAGCCAACGGGAAGAACAAAAAATTTCATTCCCTAGTTTTCCGAATCATCAAAACATCCGTCGAAACAAAGGAGATCATTCATGCCCATGAGTGCACGATTCTTACTGGCCCTTGTCTGTTTTGCCATGACAGCTTGTGCGACAACCCAACAGGCCAGCACTGTCGGCAGATCCGGGTTTCTCGATGATTATTCGATACTGCAAAAAGGCGCGGGGGACCGTGAAGCCCTTTTGCGATACGTCAACCCAATTGCGGATTGGAAACACTATTCCAAGGTCATGATTGACCCGGTCCAACTCTGGCTGGGAGAGGCATCTTCTCTTCGGGATCTTCCGCAAGAAGAGCGCATTCGATTGACTGCCCTCCTCATGGGAAAAATACAGAATGCGTTATTGGCGGATTATCGGGTTGTTCGTGAGGCCGGTCCCCATGTCATGCGTCTGAGTGTGGCACTCACGGAAGCCGAAGCCTCAAATACGGTGCTGGATACTATTTCCAGTGTCCTTCCAACCGGGTATGTCCTTTCTGGCACGAAATCGCTCACAACCGGGACAGGAACATTTGTTGGCAGTGCCAGCATAGAAGCTAAAATTACGGATGCTGAACTGGGAACGCTTTTGGCCGCCGCTGTCGATCGCCGGGCCGGGACCAAATCTTTGTCAGGAGTCACGGCAGAATGGAATGACGTCGAAGAATCATTTGAATACTGGGCCAACACTCTGCGCTATCGCCTGTGCCAATGGCGTGGGGAACACAGTTGTCTGCCACCCACGGAATAGGAGTCGACAACGGTCGGGGTATCGCCTCTTGAAAAAAAGCAAGGTATGGTTCTCATCACATACACTGGAAGGTTCCGCCCTCATAGACCTTCGCTTTGCCCGCAATAGGCAGCTGAGAACAACAGCGATCTTTCGCAAAGGCCCATGCCAAACTCCCAAAAATGCCAAATGCCTTATGATTCTACTCAACCCTCACATTGGTTATTCCCACGATTCAGCACAGGCCTGATTGTTCGTTGACCAAAAGGAGTTTTCGGTGACCTCTAAAAAACCCTGTCAACACTGGGTCATGGTGGGTGTGATCCTGGGATTCCTCGGAAGTCACCCTGCCTATGCGGAAGATATAAAAACTTTGGCTAAAGAAGTGGAAAATCCGGTGTCTGATTTAGTGCGGGTGGGATTTGTGAATGGGACACAGTTCGGGGCCGGGGCCAACAACCATCTCTTCAATGTATTCAATCTTCAAGCCTCCACCACAAGAAGATTTGGCGACTGGGCTCTCCTTAACCGGCTGGCCATTCCCCTTCCCTACTTACCGGCCAATGCCATCATGGATAAAACGGGAAGTCTGGCCGGTTTAGGAGATATTGCCTATACGGGTTTTTTGGCCCG
>JAGQKG010000278.1 GCA_020430245.1 Nitrospira sp. | reverse complement strand
AATCAGAAAAATATCATCCTGAAAATGGCATTTAAGACATTTACGAATAACCGATACCCTGCAAAACAAAAGAATCATGTACAAATCTTGTGGATTCCCTCCCACTTAAACACAACATTTTGCCATTCATGACACCAAACAAACACACATGCACACAAAACGTATCTAATCAGATACCCGACGTATCCAATCAGATACACGGCAAAGCTCATCTAGTCTATCGCCAGAAAAAAAAGGGGGGGGGACAGGTTATGGTCTGACCACTCAAATTACATTTTGAATGGATCGCTCACAGAGGAAAGAAAATCTTTCTTGAAAATTTCATGCAACCATTTTTCAGGCGAGTATCAAAAAACTCTATAGGGTTGAAATTTAAGCCTCATTCGCTACAATGAGTCCCCTGTAAAGACCATCAACCGTTTTAAGGTAATAAAAAAGGAACAACGGGGCTCATCATTTATAGACATCAAAGCATGTAGGCATCCCTGACATGAATAACCTATAAATGAAGTTGAAATTCGATGAATCGGTTCCCATTAACCTTAATGTAAAAAGATCTTAAAGCCTCCTGGCTTCAATTATTTTTGGTGAAAGGTGCGAACATGAAACGACCAAACAATGGGTGGCACTTTTTATGTAAACCAAAATTACGGAGTTTAATGGCGGGTTGCTTTTTCTTTTTCAGTTGCGGGCCAAGCATCATCCTGGCTCAAGTAAGAACATCCATCATTCCAGATACCACCCTCCCGGTAGGCTATAACTCGGTGGTGGTCCCCCTCACCAGTGGGCCACGCTTTGACATCAAGGGCGGCCGCCTCGTCGGCACTAATCTTTTCCACAGCTTTAGCGATTTTCAAGTCGACGCTAATGACACAGCCAACTTTTACGGCCAAAAAGCTTCCAATATTCTCAGCCGGGTGACAGGCCCCAACCCTTCGAATCTATTCGGAACATTAGGGGTCGACACCCATCTTGCAGAAGCCAATAGATCCAGTGCCAACCTTTTCTTCCTAAATCCCAACGGTGTCGTCTTTGGTCCCGATGCTAATTTGGACCTCAAGGGGTCTTTTTATGTGAGCAATGCCGACGCCATCCATCTCTCCGCGCCTGGAATATTTCATGCCTCCGATCCCTCGCAAGATCTGTTAACCACCTCCCCACCCTCGGCATTTGGGTTTTTGAATGCGCCTGCTCCTTCTCTGGCAGCCGAAAGCTCCGCAGCTATTAGTGTGTTAGGGCTTGATGCTAAGGGCTCGCCCTTGGTGGTAGTGGGAAGGGATGGGTTGCTACCCGGACGCTTTAAAGTACCTGGGGTGGAGGTCAGAGAAGGAACTCTTCAAAATTCAGGAGGGGTCATTGCCATCGCGAGTGTCAATTCAACTGGTAATGTCCCATTGACCAATGCTGCAGGTGTCTTGGACCCCAATCTTTCTAATCCGTTAACATGGGGTTTTCCGAGTCTTGGCGAAGTAAAACTCCAAAAAAATGGGGTCATCCGTGTAAATGGTGATCCCGGTGGGTCAGTGTATATTAGGGGTGGGCGTTTAACTATTGATGGAACAACCGATGTAGACCCATCCAATTCAAGCAAAATTCAAGCACGCACTCTTGGAGAAAAAAATCATCTTGGTACAGCTATAGATATTTTGGTCAATGATCTTTCTATATCCGGAGGTGGGCAATTAAGCGCTAATGCTGAAGGAATTTCCGACATAGAAAAACAAGGCAATGCCGGGGAAATTAAAATTTCTGCAGATCGAATTACGATCGATGGGCAAGACCAAAATAATGACCCAAGTGGAATCTTTAATCGATCACTTAGGAACAACCTGACTGTTCCCCAGGAGATGAGGATTATTGGTGGTAATGGGGGGGCAATTACCATTCGAACAAATAATTTAACTATCACGAATGGCGGGACTATTGCTACAGAGTCGACCAAGCGAGGAAAGGAAAATTCTGGGAATGCTGGCTCAGTATCCATTAGTCCTCTTGGAATAAATGCAAAGGTAACGATTTCTGGAGAGGGATCAAAAATTTATAGTGAATCACAATCTTCAGGATTTCCTGGAGAAATTAATATTACAAGCCATAAATTTTCACTAACAAACAATGCAGAATTGACAACGGCTAATGTTAACGGAAGCAATACGTCAGCCGAAGGAAACATCTCTATTTCAGCTGACAGAATTCAACTTTCTGACGCAAAAATTGATACTTCTACCTCTGGAACCGGGAAGGCAGGAGACATCTTATTACAGGCTAATTTCATAAATCTTGAAAATGGAGTTTCAATATCTTCACAGTCAACCAATATGGGAAATGAAGGTGATGTTGCTCTGCAAAGTAAGCCAGGGAGTGCTGGAAATATAAAAATTCAAACCCAAACACTGACCTCGAATATTAAAACCATACCAACAACGGGACTTCCCGAGTTGGTAATGGACTCCCAGTCTGGCCTTTTAGTTTCCCAGCCTCTTGGCGATTCTCCTAAGGTTGTTGAAATAAGCAGTAGTAGTTTGGGAGCAGAAATAACTCCTGTTGGGAGGGCGGACTCCGTGATCATTTCAGGAAATGCCGGAAATATTAAGATTCAAGGGGAAATGACTACCCCAGAGGTGTCGTTGCCTAGTGATCGCGTAAGTCTTTTTGCCACATTACTGAACTCAAACTCTCAGGGTAGCGGCAACGGTGGAGATATTACCGTTCAGGCAAAAAACTTTGATGTAAATGAAACCACCTTTTCGGCTGTCTCGAATGGGACAGGGGATTCGGGAGACTTACTGTTTCAGACTGACACCTTCTTTTCCAAAAACCAATCTGCTTTTCTAACATCTTCGAACGCAACCACAAATCTTAGAGACCAATTCACTATTGCTACTGGGAGTTCAAGCTTTTCAAAGTTATTTGGCTTCCTTTTCGGAATTTCAAGAGTTTCTTTTACGCCAGGAGATGGAAACTCTGGGAATATTACCATAGAAGGAATAGCATCTACCGCAGCCAAAAACGTGGTCCTTGACAGCACTGATGTCAATGCATCGGTGCTAGGTGGTGGAACGGCAAATGACATTACCGTTACCGCGGAGAATTTATTTCTTCGAAATCAAACTGCACTATTGGCCAGAACTGCAGGCAGGGGTAGCGGGGGCAACATCATTTTTAATGTTGGAAATCTTGATGCTAGTCAAACTTCAATAGTGGCTAATAGTACAGGGGTCAATAAAACTATTGATGGTAGTAATCCAAATGCTAGATTCCTAACTGATGGAAAAGCTGGAAATGTGGTAATTCGGGGGAAGGGTGGAGAAGAGTCGTCGGCAAACAAAATTACTCTTAAGAAAACCGACCTCACCACCGAAGCGCTCGGCACCGGCGAAGGCGGCAGCATTGACATTCAAACCGTCGATACCCTCACACTCACCAACGCCACGCTCTCGGCCGACGTGCATAATGGGGTGAATGCGTCGGCGGAGCCCACGGGCAATGTGGCGGTGACAGCCCCGGTGCTGATCCTGACGGACAGCGAGATTACGGCGCAGACGACGGGGGAGCGGCATGCGGGCGATGTCACGCTCAATGTGGCGCAACTGACGGCCACGGGGCCGGGCCAGCGAAGTGTGATTTCCAGTAGCAGTACCAGCGGGGCCACCGGCAACGCCGGCAATGTCATCATCCAAGACCAGACTGCTGATGGCTCACCGGTGACTGGCGCCATCTCGCTCACGCAGACCGACCTCACCACCGAAGCGCTCGGCACCGGCGAAGGCGGCAGCATTGACATTCAAACCGTCGATACCCTCACACT
>JAGQKG010000277.1 GCA_020430245.1 Nitrospira sp. | reverse complement strand
CAAGAAAGAATAAGTCGCAAAGCCCGTCAGGATCGGGGCAGTAATCATTCAATAACCATAAAGGAGGAAGTGATGAACCGTACCATGAATCTTCACGGGATGATGTTATCAGCGGTGATGGGCATGGCTCTTCTTATGTCCGGTATCGCACAGGCAGACACACTCAGTCAGGGACATAGGAATGTGTCTGGTGTGGTGACCGCGGTAAAAGGTGATATCGTGACAGTGAAGACATCCACCGGGACCCTGACTCTTACTCAGAAAGGGGCAGCTGAGCATGGCCATGCGGAATATAAGAATGGGGATGAAGTGACCCTCATGATGGACGAGAATAATAATATCATCGAGGCTCATCACAAAGGTGAAGAAGGCAATCATCATTTCTATACCGGAAAATTGATCTATATGGGGAAAACACAAAAGGAGATTAAGCTGGAAACCATCGATGGAGAAAAGGTGTTTCCCCTTAGCCGTCTTGAAATCAAAACGAAACCTATAGAAGAAGGTGAGATTGTCACAGTTGAAGTCAATGAAGGGGGCATCGTCATTGACCTGCATCGTGGGGCGCATGGTGAGGTAAAACACTAATTGACGATCTGATGAAAAGAGTGATGCAGCTCGATCTCCTACCGGTTAGCGAGTGATCGGGCCCATCTTCTGATGTAGATGGAATTGGAATAATAAAAAGGCAGAGAGACGAAGAAGGAGCCGAATGATGATATCCCTCAAAGGAAAAGTGGTCATGATCACAGGGGCATCGGGTGGCCTGGGCCAGACGGTGGCCGAGGCATTCTCTCGAGGGGGGGCCAAGGTGGTGGTCGTGAGTCGGGAACTTGCCGGAAAGTTTGCCAAAGAGCTGGTGGGCGTTCAAGCGGATGTCACAGATGAAGCCGAGGTTCAGCGTCTGATGAAAGAGGCCGTGCAAAAAACCACACGCCTCGATTGCGTGATCAATCTGGTTGGCGGGTTTGCCATGGGTCGCCTTGCAGAGACAGATGCATCCGTGTGGTCCAGAATGCTATCCCTCAATTTGACCTCGGCCTTTTTGCTGTCGAGGGAGGCGGCTCGCATTATGTCCAATCAAGGTTCCGGTCGGATTATTCATATGGCCGCTCGCGCCGCTGTGGACCCATTCCCCGGTGCGGGGGCGTACATTGTCTCAAAGTCCGGCCTTCTGGCTCTGATCAAGGTCTTAGCTCTTGAGTTATCCGGGTCAGACGTGAAGGTGAACGGGGTGCTACCATCGACCATTGATACGCCGGCTAATCGACAAAGTATGCCTGACGCCGATTTCACCCAATGGGTAAAGCCGGAAGCGATTGCTGCGCTGCTGGTTTTTCTTGCCTCAGATGAAGCTGATGCGCTGAATGGGGCACTCATTCCTATTGGATCATCATAGGACTGATGGTACAGACGGGATCGATGTTTCAATTCGAGGTATGAACGGTCAATCTTTATTCATTGAAAGGAGAAGGGATGATGAGTATTCAACAACATGTGCAAGCCGTAATCGATGGGATTTTAGCCGGGTAGCTTTTGGAGACGTTTGACGCGTACTACGCTGATAACGTGGTGATGAGTGAGAATCGGCAAGAGGAACGGGTCGGGAAGGCGGCCAATCGGGAATATGAACAAAAATTTGTCGGGAATGTTCAAGAGTTTCACGGGGCCCAAGTCGGACGGACGATTGTTGACGGAACTCATGCCGCCGTGGAATGGACGTTTGATCTGACTTTTAAAGGCGGAAATCGCGTGAAGATGCAGCAGGTGGCCGTGCAAACCTGGAAGGATGGAAAAATCATTCGGGAAGATTTTTATCACGGATAAAAGGGACCTTGTGAGCTGAATCGTGTGTGACCCGGCATGGGCCACGCTTGAAAGAATTTGGCAGCTTAAGAGATCCCGATTTTCTGTTTATTATTGTTGTTATCAGGAATGCAGCCATGCTCCGAGTCACCACGCACATAGATGACACGATGATCACCTTGCAGTTGGAAGGCCGTCTTGCCGGGCTCGCCGTTATCGAAGCTGAACGGTGTTGGCAGGTGACATGCTCGGAAAATTCGGATCGACCACGTCAACTGGATCTGCGGGGAGTGACGTTTTTGGATCAGGACGGGAAATCATTTTTGAAACGGGTCTGCCAGCAGGGTGCCGGTTTTCTCTCTTCCGGCTGTCTGACCCGGGCCTATGTTGAGGAAATCACCCGCTCTTATACAGAAAAAGTCGAGGGAAGTGCTGAAGAAAGGAGTCCATCGTGACGCAACTGAAATCAGTGAAAGGAATCTACAAACCGGGGTCCACTCACATGGTCGGGGACGGGTTTCCGGTACGGAATATTTTTCCAAGCCAAAATCTGACCGAAGAGATCAGTCCCTTTCTGCTATTGGATTATGCAGGCCCGGCATCGTTCCCTCCTACGAATCAACGGCTGGGAGTCGGGGAACATCCTCATCGTGGGTTTGAGACCGTGACCATCGTTTACCAGGGCAAGGTCGCTCATCGGGATTCAGCCGGAAACGGAGGAACCATTGGACCGGGTGATGTGCAATGGATGACGGCGGCATCCGGCGTGGTCCATGAAGAACTTCATGAGCAAGCCTGGGCCAAGGAGGGCGGCACGCTACAGATGATTCAACTCTGGGTCAATCTTCCCAGGTCATTAAAAATGAGCGCCCCACGGTACCAAACCGTGCTCAATAAAGACATTCCGCAATCCAATCTTGGAGGCCAAGGAGGAGTGCTCCGTGTAATTGCCGGGGAGTATGAGGGACAACAAGGGCCGGCCAAGACGTTCACGCCCGTGCACCTGTATGATCTGAAATTGGCGGGCGGACACCAGGCGGAGTTACATCTTCCGATTGGGTATAATACCGGGTTATTTGTCCTGAGTGGGGGATTGGTTTTGAATGGATCCCAGAAAGTCGGGGAGGCCGAGATGGCTCTCTGTGACCCGCAGGGGACGCAGGTGGATCTTGAGGCTACGGGGGAGACAAGGGTGTTGGTGTTGAGTGGAGAACCGATTCTGGAACCAGTCGCCCGCATGGGCCCTTTTGTCATGAATACTGAGGAAGAGCTCGTGCAGGCTGTGAATGATTACCGTGCGGGAAGGATGGGGCGACTTGAGTAAGCCGATATTCGAGCTCCTTGATTGAAGGAAAGCTCGGAACTAAACGGGAAAGAGATGAATGGTGGAAGAAGAATGTGTTTGTCAAAAATGTGAAGCCCTTTATTCGGCCGTAATAATAGTGGTCATCTTTCGTCTACACACTTAAAGAAGATGATGCCCTGCAATGAAGATAAGGGAAGACAACCCTTATGGATGAGGCAATCATTCAGAGAACAGCACAATTTGAAAATTCCGGCATGAATGCCGTGAATGGAATTGACCGGAATTGGTGGGAACCAACCATATGAATGCAGCCATTCCCAGGTCCGCTTCAGCTCACTTTGGCAGTGGGAATACCGTGATTCGGAGGAGTGCCGGATTATTCCTGATTCTTCTTGCAGGATGTGGACAGGGAGCAACCTCACCCCCGGCTCCTCCACCGCCGATGGTGGAAGTGGTGACGGTGACTACCCAGGATCTTCCCGATGAACCGGAATTCATAGGACAAACCGAGGCCTTTCGCCCGGTGGAGATCCGGTCCCAGGTGACGGGCATCATTAAGAAGGTGTTTTTCACCGAAGGCAGGAATGTCAAGCAAGGTGACCGGCTGTACCTCATCGACCCGGTGCCCTTTAAAGCGGCGTATCTCAGTGCCAAAGCCAGGGTGACACAAGCGCAGGCTCGACTGGTCCAAGCGAGGCAGG
>JAGQKG010000276.1 GCA_020430245.1 Nitrospira sp. | reverse complement strand
GCCGATTTGGACCTCGAAGATTTGCAGTGGTTGGAGCTGATCCACAAGAAATATACCGCCATCTATGAGGCGGAGAGGAAGCTCCAGGAGAAAGTGGCAGAGGTAGATGGATTGAGAAAAGGATTAAGAGAAACTCAAGCCCTTCTTAGTGAATTGGTGCCTCTCGGGGAAGTGACAACAGAGGATATTATTGGGGCGAACCAGCAAAAAGCGAAACGTATACAGATGCAGATGCAAGACAAGGTCATTGTCAACGAATTGAATGAGTATATGGATAAATATGGGGTTGGATATCATGCTCCTGACCTTTTCTATCACTTTTCTTTTTCCTGGTATCTGAGGCTATTAAGAAACAGGAAGGGCGAGGACTATGAAATTGCAATCAGGGAGGCCGGGGAGTATTTAAAACGGTTTAAATGGCTGGAGAATGAAATTGCCAAAGAGCGGGGGGATTAAAAATGGATTACTCTACAATGTCCACGAAGTATTCAACTCATGCTATCTCATTTTTTAGGTCATTTATAGAAAGGACCACGCGAGGGAACTTGTCCGCTTCATGGATGAGCGATATTGCCGGGCTATTCATGGTAGCTACCGACGCCCTACTGAAGGCGCACAAGTTCATCGTCCCCGAGAACGGGGAATTGTTTGATTCAAAATGGTCAGATTTTGAGGACTTGGAGATTCGCTTACCTTTCCCTGTTATCGCGGTCGAATTTAGAACCCCTCAAAAGTTCGGGCCTTCTTTCCAATGTGACAACACAATAGCATTGGCCATGAATAGAGAGGGATTGAGATCATTTCCTTACTTAAATGATTACGTTTTGAGAAACATAGAAGAAGGTAACGCCGATGAAGTAAAGGTGGGAGGCGTGGCTCCCATATCAGAGAGCGATGATTTTGTTTTAATTTGGGGGATCTCGTCGGTTGTGGATTCTGAACGTTGGATGGTGAACCCTCATGCCCTAGTGTTCCGGGTTTCGCCAGATAGTCTCGATTTAGCATCAGGCCTTGAAGGATGTATGGAGATGGGCGGCAAGGTTTGTCCTGGGGAGAGGGGCCGCACTGTATTAAGCCTAGATGTCCTTAATGATTTGGTTCCGATAATGAACACGAAAGATGCAGGCGAGGATTTTTCTGGCGAGTACGGAAAATTTCTGGATGGTGTAAAGGCCTGCAAATACGAGGTCCAGGCGGTTAAGCAATTATGCCAAGTTTTGTCGTGTGAGAACATAAAATCGAAAATTATCAGCCCTGACGCCAAGCTCAACAAAAAAAGGGAGAAGAGTGGGAAGGTTAAATTTTTTGACTATCATATTTTGTTGATATCTGGAGCTGAGGAGAGAGAATCAGAAAGAGAAGCCACCTCTTCTCACAGCTCTCCAAGATTGCACTGGAGGAGAGGACATATAAGAATTTTAAGCAGGGGTATGGAGCGAGAGCGGAGGGTTTGGGTAAGGCCATGCATGGTTGGAAATGTTGAGAACGGGATCCTTGACAAAGACTATCGCCTGGAAAAATCGGAGGTTTAAGAATGCCTGACATTTCCGTTCGACTCGATACCGTTCCTTTTCAAAAAAGCATGAAGGCGGCCTATAGCAATCAATTTCCCTATGCCGTTTCTCAGGCCTTGAACGAGGTGGCCTTTGCCGCTCGAAATGATTTGCAAGCCCATCAACGCCGGGAATTCATTATCCGACGGCCTTGGGTGCTGAAAGGCACCGTCGTGGAAAAAGCCTCCAAGCAAAATCTCCGGGCGGAGGTAGGATCTATTCGACCCTTCATGGCTCTCCAGGCAACCGGGGGCATCAAGCGTCCAGGATCCGGGAGAAGTTCCCTGAGCATCCCGACCAGCAATCTGGTATCAAAAAACCGAGTACCCTCCAGACGTACCCAATGGCCTAAGCCTCTTCTTGGGAGATCAACCAGGGGGACTCGGCATTTCATTAAAGGGGGGGCTCTGCTCCAGGTACGGAGAGGCGGCCCTCCTCGTCGTCTCTGGATCTTCAGGAAATCTGTTCGAGTTGAGAAGCGGTTGAATGTTGGCGAGACAGTAGAGGCGACGATGTTTGTTGGATGGGATTCGACTTTGTTGAAATGGATTGATAAAGCTCTTGCGAGTAGAAAATAAGAAATGACTTTTTGACTTTGTAAGCCTGCCTGATTCTCTTCGTTAAGTTTCAATTAACTGTTAAGTTTACGCCTGCCTATACCCACTATACCTAGTAGGTTCTTTCCAGAACTTACGAATGAGGGTAAGCGCGCCAGCTCGCCATTCTGTTATGCACAGAAAATATATAGGTTTAACAATTAGTTATGCATGCCTTCTATTATGCGTGGGGATAAGTAGACCATTTTTTGTGTTAACTTAACAGCTAAGCGTTGCTGGTTAATACAACATATGGTACTAGTTTTTAAAATTAAAAAATTGTGGTTTTTCTAGATGACTAAAGTCACAAAGGCCGAATTTTCCAGGATCCGAGGGGTAACGAGAGCGGCGGTTACTATCGCCATCAAGAAGGGGATCATTGAACAAGAACCCGATGGAAAACTCATCTTGGAAAAAGCCTCTCTCCAGTGGGATGCCAATACCGACCCAACCAAAAAGCGGAACTATACCAACAAAGAAAATAGACCGGATCCCAATAAGGCACAAGAAGACTGGAACGTATCTCGTGCTAGGCGGGAGTCGGCTCTGGCCACGCTGGCCGAGTTGGAGCTGGCTGAAAAGCAAGAGTCCGTCCTTAATGCGGAAGAAACAGAGACCACGATCATTGAATTGTGTCGAACAACGCGGGACCGAATCCTGGGGATACCCAAGCGCGTGGCTCCCATGGTCGCCGGTTTAGACGATGAGCGGAAAATTGCCCGTTTGATTCACGATGAACTGGAAACAGCTCTGAAGGGGTTAACCGTTGAAGGCTTTAAGCGTAAGCGAGCGGCTAAGAAAGTGGTGGCGTGAAGGCTTCGAGCCTCCTCCGCATATGACGCCAGATGAGTGGGCCGATTCTCGGCGCGTGCTCTCCTCGGTGTCTTCGGGAGAGGCCGGGCAATGGCGAACGGATCGAACACCATATCTCCGGCAAATTATGCAAGACCTCTCCCCACGGTCAGAAGTACGAACCATTGCCGTCATGAAGGGGTCGCAATTGGGGGGGACGGAAGTGTGCTTGAATTGGACCGGCTCCAGCATTGACTTAAACCCTGGACCAGCCTTGGTCATCCATCCAACCGTCGAGAATGCCAAGCGGTGGAGCAAGCAGAAACTGAAGCCGATGATCCAGCTCACGCCAGAGTTACGGGCCAAGATTAAAGACTCTCGGGCGCGGGATAGTGGCAACGAAATTCTCCAAAAAGAATATACCGGAGGGTTCCTGGCGATGGGTGGATCCAATAGCCCGGCAGGCTTGCGGAGCATTTCAGTCCGGGATCTCACCTGTGACGATTTCGACGGGTTCGCTGAAGATGCCGGGGGCGAAGGCTCTCCCGAGGATCTGGCGGAAAATCGGCAGGCGACGTTCTCGGATTCCAAAACACTCTTGATTTCGACGCCAACCGAGAAGGGGTTTTCGAACATTGAGCGCGTCTTTTTACTCTCCGATCAGCGGAAATATTTTGTGCCGTGTGTGAATTGCGGAGAGTTTGAACCGATTACCTGGGCGCAAATTAAATGGCCGCAAGGCGAGCCGATTAAGGCCTATTGCGAATGTCTGCATTGCGGGTTTCATCTCCAAAACTTTCATAAAAATTCCATGTTAGCCAAAGGCGAATGGCGGCCAACCGCTCAGAGCCAGCGGCCCGGCCTGGTCGGATACCATCT
>JAGQKG010000275.1 GCA_020430245.1 Nitrospira sp. | reverse complement strand
CATTGAATGGTGTAGGGCCATTATGCCAGATCTCGCCGGGAATTTTGATGGAAATGGAGGTTTTTCTACAGCCTCAACGCCCACCATAACCGGTCGGCAAACTCGTGCAACGAGTTTGCCAGTCCGTGTTGATGATGTTGTGTTGCGGTACTCTCGGCTTCGACCCCTATAAGGCCCACCTGTAATGCCCCCCTGAAATCAAGCCACTCCATGCCGGGGTAGAGGGCGTACTCTTGGGGTCAAATATTTTGTTGAGAGTTGTGTCATCAGGTGATACGCCGCTCATGAGGAATCACCTCCTCTCTCTGGACCCTCAGGGGGACCGTTCCTCCGTGTTGGAGTCCAAGAATCAAGCTCGGATTCCTGACAGAGTTCATGCTATCTGATTCGATGCGGCTGAGACATGCGAAAAAATGAGGCGCTTTCGGCTGCCATCATCAGCCGAATCATTGCAGATATCAGCTATCAACACATATATAGAGGCCGAAACCCAGCCTCCAACTGCTTTGAGATGAATTCCAACTTTCGTTTTATACATAGTCAGATACAGATTGTACCTGGGGGTTAAAACGAGATCCCCCCACGTGAAGGCAAGAGCTTCTCGAAGATCCGGTGATAGGGAGGAGGGTACACATGGAGTTTTAGGAAAGATGTCGCTTGATGGCGCGGAGAATTTCTCTCGATCGCTGTTCATCACCCGTCAGGCCGACCCGAATAATCAGCTCCGAAAGCGATTCCGTGACAAAATTGCCCTTCACCCAGATGGCCTTCCCATCGGCGGTTTCCGATTCGATCTGGGCCGATAATTTATCGCCCTTGTTTTGATGGATCGGAAGGCTCAGATCTTCCAAGGCGGCAAGGGTGGCCTTCCGGACTTGTGGAACGCTGGCTCGCCTCGTTCCTGCAATTTTCCCATGACGTACACAGTTCCCGCTGCTCCCGTTCCTGCACCCACCATCAGCGCCACACAGCCAGCCGTCAGGAGAACAGCCGAGACGCCCCACAAGCCCAAAACCTTGCCCGTGGAACCCCCTAAACATTTGCACGTCATACCCGTATCCTCCCATCCCTTCATTCCCAGCACAACCCGTGTCCATTGCATTCATTAAATGTTCATCTTCGTTTTCCAAATTCCCCCCGAACGTTTCTCCAATGGAAAGAATCCTAAAGGCCATTCGACCGTTGCATTGATGAATGCGCACGCGCGGAATTCATCCTCCGTTGGACATTGAGCGTCTCCCTCACATCTTGACAATTGAGTATGAAGAGAGCACCGTATCCCTACAACCTCCCCCCAACAGGATTTGGTATGGTAGCTTTAAAAACATATCCTGTCGGTCTGCCAACCACCACTCCCATCAAAGACCCACAGCTCCTTCACCAACAAGTCGCACATCTGTACGCCCTTGCGCCGGTGGGAATCGTCGCTTCCCTTATTAACGGGCCTCTTCTGGCTTTTATTCTGCGCAATATCATTGCGGGGGAAGTGTTAATTGGGTGGCTGACCGGCCTCTTGGTGGTCAATGCCCTCTGGTGTGTACTAGCCGCGTGTTACCGTCGACAGGCTCCTGCTCCTGCTGACACCCACAAATGGTTGATATGGTTTGTCGGTGGCAACGCGGCTTCTGGGATCGTATGGGGTGGAGCAGGATTCTTTCTATATCCGACCACGTCCATCCCTCATGAAATTTTTCTGGCTTTTGTGTTGGGAGGCATGATCGCGGGGTCAACAGCGGTTCATGCTGCCCGACATGAAGCCTTTCTCGCTTATAGCCTTCCGACGGTCGGGCCACTGACCCTCCGATTTTTTCAACAGGGCAATGAACTCCATATCGCCATGGGCATTATGGCTTTACTCTTTTTTGCCATGATGATGCTGACGGCCCGACACAATCGTGCGATGATCGAACAGTCCTTGCTGTTGCAGTTTGAAAATTCCCTCCTTGTTAAGGATCTTTTACGGGCACGGGATCAAGCGGAACACACGAATGTCATCCTTTCTTCAGAAATTGCGCACCGCCGTACCGTAGAAAAAGAATTAGTGGCGCATCGCGATCAGTTGGAAGCGCAGGTTGAGGCTCGAACTTCTGATTTGAAAACATCAGAAGCCCGCTACCGCTACCTGGCGGAACATATCACTGATGTCATTTGGGCCATGGAATTGGATGGCAGCCGGTTTTCCTATATGAGCTCCTCAGTCCAGCAGTTCCGGGGATATAGTCCCGAGGAGGCGGTGAGGCTCTCCTTGGAGGAAACCCTCACTCCGGAATCCGCACAAGCAGCCAAAAGGCTCATTGAGGAGGAACTCCTTCTTGAACAGGCTGGGACGGGGGATCCTCAACGATTCCGTACGCTGGAATTAGAGCATCGCTGTAAGGATGGATCGACCAAATGGACAGAGGTAAGAGGAAGCTTTGCGCGGGATGAACACGGAAAGGCTATTGGAATTCTCGGTATCACACGGGATATCAGCGAACGAAGAAAAATAGAAGAGGAAAAACGTCATCTTGAAGCGCAACTCCTGCAGGCCAAGAAAATGGAAGCGATGGGCACCTTAGCCGGAGGTATCGCCCATGACTTTAATAATATTTTGGGAGCCATCTTAGGCTATGCGGAGTTAGGCATCACCCAGATTTCCCCGAATCACAAGGTGAAATCCTATCTGGAAGAGGTGTTGGCCGCCGGCCTTCGTGCGAAGGAACTGGTGAAGCAAATTTTGAGTTTTAGCCGCCGATCCAGCCAGGAACGGGTGGCCGTCGACCTGAAGGCGATCTTGAAAGAATCCTTAACAATGCTTCGGGCGACCCTGCCGGCCACGATCGAGATTCGTTCCGCCTTAGAGGTGGATGAGGCCGTCGTGTTTGCCGATGCGACCCAACTGCATCAAGTCGTCATGAACCTGGCTGCCAATGCGGAATATGCTATGCGAAACGACGGCGGAATTCTGGATGTCCGGTTGACCTCCCTCGAACTGACACCCATCTCGGTTGTGGAATTTCCCTCATTAAAACCGGGAACCTATCTCCAGCTTACCATTCGTGATACCGGGCGGGGCATTCCGGCCCAAACCCTGGAGCGCATTTTTGAACCATTTTTCACCACCAAAGGGAAAGGGGAAGGGACCGGATTAGGATTGTCTGTTGTGCATGGAGTCGTTATCGGGCATAGGGGGCATATAGCCGTGACCAGTACCAGAGGGCAGGGAACGACTTTCACAATTTTGCTTCCACGGCTGGATGTGGTCCTTCCAGCCCGCTCCGAACATCCGGAGGAATGGCCGACGGGATCCGGCCGCGTGCTATATGTGGATGATGAGGAAATGCTGGCAAAATGGGGAGAACAATTGTTAACCCATCTCGGGTATGCGGTGGTCGCCACGACCAATCCCCATGAAGCCCTGGATCTCTTCCGGATGCAACCCAAACAATTTGATCTGGTGGTGACGGATCAGACGATGCCTGCCATGAACGGCCAGGCGTTTGCCCGAGCACTCCTGGCCATCCGTGAAGATATTCCCATCATACTCTGTACCGGGTTTAGCCATAATATGACAGCCGAAAAAGCGGCGCACCTTGGCCTCAGTGCCTTTCTTATGAAACCAGTGAATGCAGCCGCCTTGGCACGCACGGTCAAACGAGCGTTGAAGACAAGCCAATCTCACGCGAATAACACCTAGCCATCTGCCTTATATTTCCCTCAACCGCAGGGCAAGCATTCGAGTTTGTTTGAGGAGGCGAACTCTGCCCACCAGTTGCAGGATTTCAGAAAAGGTTCCATAGCCGAAACCCAAATTTGCCATATTTGCCGCGCTAGCCAAAGCGCTTTCGA
>JAGQKG010000274.1 GCA_020430245.1 Nitrospira sp. | reverse complement strand
CCAGAGAGTAGAATGATACCCCACGACACCCATCCTTCTGACACACTTTTCGAACATCAACGCAACCGGCACTACCACAGAAAAGGAATGAGCATTTTGTCTGATGTCGGTAGGCGTCATATTCAGGGAATCGTTCCATCAAAAGGCGCTCTTCGTACCGGAGTTTGACCGATAAGGTCATCACTAATCCCACCCACAACAGTAACCGGTAGGGGAGAGGGCTTCCCAGCATCCAGGCCAAGGTCACCAACAAGACGCTGATGTACATGGGGTGCCTGACCCAGCGGTAAGGACCCAGGACAATGAGTGTCGCCTGGCCGAGAATTTCAGGGAAGACGTTCACCTGCCGCAGTCCCATGACCTTTAGCGCCCAGAGGCCTACCACACCGCCAACCACAAGTATGACTCGAAGACTCCATTCTGAAGGCCACAGTGGACCCGTGAAGGCAATCGATCCGATCAGGACGAATTGGATTCCGACCAGCATCAAAGAAAGAGCGGAGGGCGACACATTCCTCTTGTCCTGATTCATAAGCAGCTTTGTTGTTTCTCAGAAGAGTTTCGACCCACCCCTTTAAGAAAGACCATTAACCTTCCGAGGATTTTCAGGGAAGGGGTACAATGAATCTCACGACTGACAAATTGCCTTCGACGTATACGGCGTCTCTCACGGGGACATTGGCCCAGACGATGGTGCAGTGGCATTCGACATACCTCAAACCCATTCTCCCGGCCGTCTTTTTTTTCGCCGGAGTGACCTACGATTCCCTCACGTTAACACGCATCGATCGATTGCTGGATAATTTGGTTATCCTCCTCTACATCACGATTCTGGGTACTCTTATTATCCTCACCGGTCGGTTTCAACTGGGGTTGATTCCCTCAACCCCGGACAGATGCGGATGGAATGTCCTCAGTCTGATGCATCGTGCCCGTCCACACTTTGGCAAAGCCCTGCAATTCCTATTAGGCGGGCTGTTCAGTGCCTATGCCATCCTCTATTCCCAGAGTGCGTCATGGTCCACATCCGCCATCTTTCTGGGAATCATCGTCGTGTTACTGATCGCTAATGAATTTCTTTCCAGAGGATATTCCAGTCTCAAAATGCTGGTGGCCCTTTTTGCGATTGTTACCTTAAGCTTTATGACCTTTTTCCTCCCTGTGCTGACGGGATGGATGAATGCCGGGGTCTTTTTAACCGGCGCCGTTTTCACCATGACCATCGTGTGGGAAACCGTCCGCCTTACCCTCCGTGGCATTCCCAACCTTCCTGCCAGAGCTTCCCTGATCATTTGTTTCCCGGCTTTTGCCCTGGTGGGACTGTGCACCGCGTTATATTTTTTAAATTGGATTCCTCCCATTCCCCTCTCACTCAAATCCGGAGGCATTTATCATCACATCGAAAAGCAGCAGGATCAGTACCTGCTCACCTATGAAGACGGCCCCTGGTACGCTGTGTGGAAACGGTCCGATGACCGTGTGGGAACAGGCACACCCGTCTATAGTTTTTCATCCGTATTTGCGCCGATCACCTTGCATACCACCATCTATCATCACTGGGAATGGCGTCCATTTACGAAGTCGGCTGAATTCATCACCACGGATCGTATTCCCATTTCCATCACCGGCGGAAGAGAACAGGGGTATCGCATGTATACGATGAAACAACGCCTCCAGCCTGGTGAGTGGCGCGTGAATGTGGAAACGGAAGATGGGCGACTCATCGGACGCATCGCGTTCTCAGCCGAAGCGAATTATTCGCCGTCCCATGATCTGACGACCATCACACAGTGAAAAATTATCTCTCTTTCCTCGAGCATGTTCATCATGTTTTTTTCTCACGCCAAAAGAATGTCTGACAGACGTTTTGTATCGATTCCATCACGATGAAAAAAAATCAAATATTTCTGGAATTAATTTCTTATTCGTTGTAGTATAGAACCAATATCATGATGTACGACTTTCGAAACACTTCTTTTTTACATCAAGACCCTCTCCAACTTCGCTCCCGAACATCGATTGACATAGTTGAACGATAGCGCCGATAAAATTCGCGTGACCTCTTACAAAGATAACGTGCTCAAGGGTTCCTATTCACAGACTCACCGCTATGCACGTAACGGTGAGTTATCACTGCGGCTTTAACGTCGCATCTATTTTGAAAGGGGGTGACGGTTTTGGCCACAAAGAAGAAAGCTCCAGCCAAGAAAAAAGCTCCGGCTAAGAAAAAGGCTCCAGCCAAGAAAAAGGCTCCAGCCAAGAAAAAGGCTCCAGCCAAGAAAAAAGCTGCCACGAAGAAACGGTAATCTTTCCCGTGTGCGGACATTACGCCGGATGGGGCATGCTCCATCCGGCGTTTTGACATGATTCATCTGTCCTGCCGTCAATCAGAACAGTCGCCATCTTTTCGAGTCTTCTGTCGGTTTTTTCATTTGCAATCTTTCCAAACTTCTCCGTTTGACCATTCTGTGGAACACCGCCCACCTTTCAGTGGACGAGCAGACTTCAGCTCTTGACTCCACGAACTCCACCTGGAATGATCCTGATCTCCCAGGTATTCATTGAACACCACACAAATGTTCTGCTTGTTAGTTTTTTAGAAGGGAATGTGACATGTCGCAACACACCGGTAAATTTTTCGGATTGATGGCTCTTTATGTATTCATTGGTGTCGGAGGAATGCTCTTTTCACATGCCTCCGGCTTCGCTGCGGATGAAGGGCAGAAAACACCCCCCTCTTCAAGAGTCTCATCTGAATCTTCATCACCCCCGCCCAGTCAACCACCACAAACTGACGCCTCAAAAAAGTTGTTAGACAAAAAAGGGCAGGAAGAATTGGATGAATTACGGAAAAAGCCGGACGAATTTCGTACGCTGATGACCGGCGTGCAGATTTTTCTCGGACGTTTTGGATATGGAGTCGGACCGTATACCGGAACTCTCGACCAATCCACCAAACAGGCCTTAAAAGCCTATCAGGAAAAATCAGGACTCTCTCAGACCGGGGACCTCGACTTCCCCACACTGAAACATCTCACCGAGGATGATCGCGTTTTGAATCGTATTGTCCCATTCCTTCCCCCACAGACCTTTCAGGATCAGGAATGGGGGCAATGGGTTGAAGTCCAAGGTTCATGGATGCTCAAGGAAGGCAATACCGACGATGTCCTGCAGACCTCGCGTATCACCTGCATGAGAGAATTTAAGCGGTGTATCGACTCGACCGCCTCCCTGATCAATGCCAATGTGCCCCAACTTAAAGTGCACACTCACGTCTATGATATCCAGGAATGGGATGACGTCAATATCGTGTCGGCACCTTATGATGGGGAAGCCTGTGCCGTGAGTATTTTACGTATTTCACGGAATCCCCCTCTTGTCACTCGTTTTCTTTCTCTGCAAGGCAAACCAGGACCGTGCGCGAAGGTGCAAGCCGAAGATCGCCAATACGTTCTGGAAGATGGCCCCAAAATCTACCAGATTCTCCGGATGCAAAAGGCTGAGGCCATTCAACAAATCCTGCAAGTCACCCAGTAACCCGCTGTAATCCGGGATCAATCGTGATGCTTACAGAAATACGACATGGGATATCGGGGGAATCTGTGGCTAGGTATACCCGATATCCCGTGTCCTCGGGAGTCATTCTTCTGAAGAACCTCCTCGCCGGATCGGAGGAATGCCCTGGTTAACCCTTGCCCCTAAATGCCCAGGAAAAGTACAGCCCAGCCACAGCAATTGTGAAGAGTTGAATGTTTTGGAGAATGGGACTGCGTTGAGCCCCCTCCGTGGGGGGAGAGGTAATAAAGTGAAATCCTAAAAATTCCGGCGGCTGTTCCGGTGGCGTTTGCCAAGGAGGGAATAAGACCGCCA
>JAGQKG010000273.1 GCA_020430245.1 Nitrospira sp. | reverse complement strand
TAACGTCCACTCCTGGACCCCATTGAGTGTCATCGTCCGATCCACACGAGTATGATCGAACTCTTTCCCGTCAATCATGAACTGCCCATTGGCGATGTCAAAGACCAATTCCGGCTGATTGGGCGGGTCGGTGAGTTCTTGATCTGTTATCGGGCGAAATGGTGCAAGCGGTCGAAGCTCGCGGTTGCTGGGAAGGCTCATGTTGAGTCTTGGACCCATGACCTGAATATTCGCCAATAATTGCTCAGCTTCTTGTTTTCCGTTCAGCCCCACCTCCTCCATCTTTTTTTTCAATCTGTACGTGCCTGTGGGACCCGCTTTGATCAACACGTCGGCTCGATAGCCGGGGGCCAAAAAGACCTCCTTACTCGTATCGATCTTTCCTAAGGTAATCCCATCAATCGCAATGACATGGAGATCTTGAGGAACGCCTTCTTCATTGACTAGCTCGATCGTGAGTAATTCATCGATGCCGGCATGGATCAAACGCCACCGTTGAACCTCGCCCGGCTGAAGGGTTAGCACCGGTTCCAATAATCCATTGATCGTGGTCGGCAATTGGTTTTCGGGATTGTCGAACGGAATTCTGAGCTGCTGAAAAAGCAACACCTGGTCGCGAGCCACCTTAATTTCCGGTACTTGATCAATGTCGCCTTCAATAATCAACGCGCCAGCCATGCCTTCTCGTAATTGCGATGCCGTCGATCCATGCCGGTGTGCGTGGTACCAGAAGGTCCCGGCATGATGATGGTCAGGAATATCAAACTGGAATTGGAGATCATTTCCAGGAGGAATTTCAAGCAGGACGTTGTCACTATTGCCCGTCGGTGAGATATGAAGGCCGTGCGTGTGTAAATTGGTGATATTCGGGCAATTCTCTGTATTGGGTGGGCCACAAGCTCCTTGTTCTGGAGGGAGTTGGTTGAACAAGGCGATTTTCATGCGATCTCCGGCTTTAATTCGAAAGGTCGGACCAGTGAGCCCACCCTCATAGGATCGATTCGGTGGGAGAAGTTGTCCGTTGAGGGTATTGTTGGCAAAGGCCACGCGCAATTGGGTATTGAGGAACCCGTGCATCGATCGCCGCACTTCCGGCTGTGTAAAGTGTGTAACGCCTGATGCATTTGCGGTGACATTTGTTTCATGTGTCATAGGGGCTGAAGCGGCTCGCCCCATGCGATTCGATCCCGCGTCTGACAGTCTCTGAGGCCCTTCAGCACACCCGGTAAGACCGGATACCAGAAGTCCACCGCCCACACCGACTGCTGCCCGTAATAACTGACGTCGAGTTAACGGAGATTCTTCTGATGAGCTTTTTTCGTGTGATAATTCCCCATGATTCTCAGCCATTGCGTTCCTCCTTTTCACTCGTTGATCGGAATTCCACCATACAGGATATCTAGAATAAAAAACGGAACAACAATATTTCTTCTATGGTTCATCGAAGACGGCGAGGCAAGTTTGGTAGATCTGCGGGCCATTGCTTTGTATACTATCGCCTTGTTGCTTTTCAATAAAGATATTTTGGCAATTATCTGAGCGTTAGTGAAGAGAAAATATGTCAGCCCCATATGACGCGATTGTGATTGGGAGTGGTCATAACGGACTGACATGTGCCTGCTATCTTGCGAAAGCCGGCCTCAAGGTCCTCGTGCTGGAGCAGTACCATTCGATCGGTGGGATGACCAACACGGAAGAGCTTACCCTACCCGGTTTTCAGTCAGACACACATGCGTTCTGCATTCAGGTTGCGAACTTCTCCCCGGCGCTCCATGAGCTGCAGTTAGCCCGATACGGTTTCGAGCTGATCTATTCCGATCCTTGCTTTTCCCACGTCTTCCCGGATGGTCGCTCGATCTCCGTCCGCCGGAATGTCGATGAGACGTGTCAGAGTATCGCTCAATTTTCAAAAACAGACTCTGCCACGTGGCGCGCGCTATTCGAACGATTTCTCACGGTGAAGGAGCAAATTGTCGCCTCAATCAATACTCCACCGCCCTCTTTTGCCGATCAAGCATCCGCATTACAGAGTGTCCCGGGTGGCCTCGACGAATACCGCTTTCAACTGCAAACCTTTCGGTCATGGTGTCACGAGATGTTCGAGGCGGATGAAACGAAGGCTCTTTTCGGGTCCTGGGATTTGCATGTGGGGGCTTCTCCGGATGATGTGGGCGGCGCGAGTATGGCATGGCTCTTCACGATGGTGATTCAGCACTTTGGAAACAACGTGGTGAAAGGCGGCATGCGCAATCTACCCCTGGCCCTTGCTGGTTTCCTGGAAGAACACGGGGGAGAAATAAAAACCGGCGCCCGAGTCGATGACATCATCGTGGAGAATGGGAAGGCGGTTGCCGTACGGCTTGCGGGAGGGGAGGAAATAAAGGTGGGCACACTGATCGCTTCAAATGTTGATCCCCAACAACTTGTTCTCCATCTGCTCGGTGAAGATCGGGTAGGGACGAACCTTACCAAGAAGATGCGGCAGTATGAGTTGGGAGAATCGGTTATGGTCGTCTACCTTGCGCTTGATAGCCCTGTCGAGTACAAAGCGGGACCATTGGCCGGGCAATCGGTCTATGTTCATCCCACTCCTGCATCCTTGGATTACTTTTCCCGTCTTTTCCATGAAGTTCGTGGTGGTCGTTTACCGGCAGCACCATTTTGTCTTGTGTGTAACGACTCTGCCGGCGATTCCACCCGCGTGCCTTCCGGCAAGGGCTTAATGAAACTCGTCGTTCAACCTGTTCCGTATATCATCACGGGTGATGCCACCGGCAGGGTTAAGAGCAGAACATGGAACGAAGCCAAGGAGCCCTTTGCGGATTATGTCATCGAGATGTTAACCCGGGATTATATTCCCGATCTTCAAAACAAAATATTGAAAAGAGTTGTCCATAGTCCCAAGGATCTTGAGGAGCTGATACCCAGTGCCCCTCAAGGGACGATTACGCATGGTGCCTTCGTGCCTTATCAGATGGGCTCCCTGCGTCCGATACCTGAGATGGGACAATATCGTTCTCCGGTCAGCAACGTCTATTTGTGCGGGTCCGGCAGCCATCCGGGGGCGGGCGTGACCATGGCGCCGGGACGAAATGCCGCACAAATTATCTACCAAGATCTCAATCTCGATTTTGCAAAAACCCTCGCCACTCATTAATGCTTTGTACGATCATCCCTTCTCCGGCTTTTTGCCGACCAAGAGGCCATTGGCCCCTGGGGAATGAATCGGAATTCGGCGCACGTCTGTAAATCCCACTTCCTTCAACCAGGCTGTGTACTCATTCCAGGTATAGTTCCGGCCTTCCGTATCGATCAACATACAAAGTGACATCATGGCAGCCGCGAGTGGCCCTGTCTTATCGTCGTCCATCATCAGTTCGCTGACAATGATAGAGCCACCTGGCTCAAGAGCGTCAAAACATTTACGGAGAATCGTGATATTTTTCCCAGGAGGCCAGTCGTGAAGTATCATCGACAATAGGATGAGATCAGATCCTTTCGGCAACTCTTCCAAGAAGAAATCTCCAGGGATCGTCTCGATCCGATCCGAAAAACCAGCTTCGTCAATTTTCTGATGGGCAACCTCCAAAGCTGAAGGAAGGTCAAAAACGACGGCTCGTAGCGTTGGGCAATGCCTCACCGCTTCGATGCAGAAGGCTCCCGACGCTCCGCCGACGTCCATCAGACATCGGTACTTCGAAAGGTCGAGAGCGTTAGCCATCGAGGTTCCCGATCGTAGACTGACCGCATGCATACTTTGGGTGAACATTCGTTGCTGATCGGGGTTCGAAGACAACGCTTCAAAGAGCCCGGGCTTATCCCCCCAGGTAAGGGCTCGATTCGTTTTCAGTGCATCGGTCAATCGCAGCCATGGCTCGTACACCCGTTGGTTCGCCATGAGGACCATCGAACCGAAGTACTCGGGCTTCCCCACAATCGAGTATT
>JAGQKG010000272.1 GCA_020430245.1 Nitrospira sp. | reverse complement strand
GAAAAAGGGGCTGGGACGTTTAATCCGGCGACATTTCTTCGCGCGATCGGCCCTGAGCCTTGGCGTGCCGCGTATATTGAACCCTGCCGACGACCAACTGATGGCCGATATGGAGATAATCCGAATCGCCTTCAGCATTACTTTCAATATCAGGTGGTGTTGAAACCGGCTCCTGCGGATTCGCAGGACCTGTATCTCCAAAGCCTCGCCCATTTAGGGTTAGATCCCTATCAACACGACATTCAATTTCTTCAGGATGACTGGGAGTCTCCCACGTTAGGAGCTTGGGGGTTGGGATGGGAGGTCCGGTTAGATGGGATGGAGATCACGCAATTTACCTACTTTCAGGAGATCGGGGGGCTGGAATTAGATCCGGTTACGGTGGAGTTAACCTACGGGTTGGAACGCATTGCCATGTATTTGCAGCAGGTCGATAACGTGTACGACCTGAAGTGGACAGAAGACATTCGATACGGCGAACTCTATCATGAATCCGAAGTCCAGTTTTCCGTCTATAACTTTGAGGCGGCGGATGTGGATCTGATTCAGACCGGCTTTGAACGCTACGAAAAGGAATGCCAACAGTTACTGGAGCATTCTCGGGAACTGGTGTTACCGGCCTACGACTGCTGTATGAAATGTTCCCACCTCTTTAACTTGTTGGATGCGAGAGGGGCGATCAGTGTGGCGCAACGGACAGGCTATATCGGCCGGGTCCGAAATCTTGCCAGGAAATGTGCGCAAGCCTATCTTGGGCAACGGGAGCAGATGGGTTTTCCGCTCTTACGACACGCGTCGGCCTCTTCCCGTCCTCAGAGAAAACAGAAGATCATTTGAATCGATGCCCCTAGACGGGGCTGTGGCAGGGACGTTTATGGCATCATCAAAAACAACACGCAAAAACGTCAAGGCCAAGTCTGTCTTAAAACCTCAGCCCAATATGGTGCCTTTTCTGTTAGAAATCGGGACGGAAGAATTGCCCTCAGCTGTTCTTCCGCAGGCATTGGAAGACCTGGCAAAGCTTGGACAAGGGCTCTTTGCGGACAGCCGGTTGGAGTATGAGGACCTGAGGACCGTCGGCACGCCCCGGCGATTAGCGTTGTTGGTCAAAGGGGTGAAACCACAACAAGCCTCTCTCACTCAAGAAATCTTGGGCCCGCCGGTCTCTGCCGCCTTAGATGCTTCGGGACAGCCCACCAAGGCGGCAATGGGGTTTGCCCAATCCCAAGGGGTGCCCGTTGACCAGCTCCGTATTAAAGAAACCCCAAAAGGGGCGTATATGGCGGTCGAAACACACCAGCGAGGTCAGTCGGCCAAGCGGGTGATCACGGAGGCGCTTCCGCAGATCTTAAATAAATTGGCTTTTCCCAAATCGATGCGCTGGAATGCCTCGCGGACAAAATTTGGCCGTCCGATTCGCTGGGTGGTGGCGCTATTAGGGGATCAACCGCTCACCATAGAATTTGCGGGAATTCAATCCAGCGCCATGACGAGGGGACATCGATTTTTTCGAGCAAAAGGCAAAAAAACGGGACAGACGCTTTCTCTCACCACCGCCGACAATTATATCGAAACCATGAAGCGGCTGGGGGTGCTGGTTGATCAGGAAGAGCGTCGGGGCCTCATTATGCAACAAGTCTCTGCGTTGGCCAAATCAGCGAAAGGCCAGGTGGACCCCATGTATCGGGATGAGCTGATTGAATCAGCAGTCTTCGGTGTGGAATACCCTCATGCTATCCTCGGAACGTTTCAGAAAGAGTTTTTAGCCGTTCCCAAACCGGTCCTGATCTCATCGATGAAAGAGCATCAAGGGTTTTTCTCGCTGATGACCAAGGATGGTGCGCTCCTGCCTAAATTTATTGCGGTGACGAATATGCCGTGGGGCAATACGCCCCTCATGACCAAAGGGAATGAACGAGTCCTGACCGCTCGCCTGAGGGACGCGCAATATTTCTTTACAGAGGACTCAAAGCGCCCGCTGCATGAACGAGTGACCGCGTTAGAAGGCGTGCTCTTTCATCATAAGCTGGGAACCGTTCGTCAAAAAGTGGATCGGGTGGGTCATTTGGTTGGATGGATGGCCGAGCAGATTGGCCGAAATGATCTTGGCGAGATGTGCCGACGCGCCGCTCTTCTGGCCAAGGCCGATTTGACGACTGGAATGGTTGGCGAGTTTCCAACCCTGCAAGGGGTGATGGGTGAAGAATATGCCAGGCATGATGGCGAATCTGCAGAGGTGTGTCGCGCCATTGGCGAACAATATTTTCCCCGATTTCCAGAAGATCAATTGCCAACTGAGTTGCCTGGCGTCCTCCTTGCCGTGGCTGATCGGTGTGATTCCATCGTGGCCTTTTTTGCGGCCGGAATGTCCCCCTCCGGCTCGGAAGATCCTTTGGGATTGCGGCGAGCCGCGTATGGGTTGGTTCGAATATTCGCAGAAACGCCACTCCGGCTGAACATCACCTCCGTTGTGGATCGGGCGCTGCAGATCTTAGAGGGACAAGGTGGGCCGGTGCGTGGCACTCCTCAGACCGGGTCCGATGTTGTGGCGTTTATTTTCGATCGGCTTCGTTTTTATGGGAGGCAATATCTGGGATTACGGGAAGATGTGATGGAAGCGGTCATCCGGGTTTCTCATTCGATGGACTGTGATATGGCTGATCTAGTCGCACGCATGCAGGCACTGGAGGTCATGGTACCTCAGCCGGAATTTGCTCCCCTGATGATCGGATTTAAGCGGGCTCACCGAATTGTGGAAAAAGAACAATGGACTAACGCGCAGGCCCGGCCTGAACAGTTTGTGCATGAATCAGAGCGCCGGCTGTTTCAGGCCTTGGGAATGAGACACCAACAGGTTCGCAGTTCAGTGAAGGACCGGAATTACGGAAAGGCCCTTCACTCGTTGTTGGAACTGAAGGGCCCAATTGATGAGTTTTTTGGAGCCGTGATGGTCAATGATTCAGACCCACAGACACGGGCCAATCGCCTTTCCCTATTAAAGGCGACGGATGACCTCTTCCTCACGGTAGCCGATTTGTCCTGTCTGCAATCGGCAGGTGGATAGCAGTCGATTACGGAAGAAGATTCCTGGCCGCCGTTGTGGAAGCGAGACGGTCATGAGAAGGAACATCCGATGGGGGATGGTAAGGACCAGGTAGAGAACCCCGAAGTTTCACGGCGTCTGAAACGCTTTACCCTGGTCGTGACGGTGGGCCTTATTATTGGCTGCAATGCCTTAATCCTGACGGGTCTTTGGGTGAGTGGAGTTGATTTGGAAAAAATTGTATCAAAATCGGAACTCTTTGATCCGGAGAATGGGCATTGTGTCCAGGTAACCTGGTTAAAGGTTGTGGGCGCGGACGGGTTGGTGAAGGTTTGCACTGAATGGCTTGATTTTTCCGATATCTCGGGTGACACGCATCGGTTGCCGGAGGGAGAAACCCTAGCCATGGGTCCGGATGGGAACCTGTACGTCCCAGGAAATTCAGCCGAGAATTACCGATTGATTGCGCTCATGATTTTTGCCATAGTTGTCATAATATCCGGCATGTGGATAAAGCAAATGCTGATAGCCAAATATCAGGACCGTTTTCAATCTGTCAATCATCATTCAACCTGAATGCCTGTGTATCCTACCTTTGTTCTGACAGCCAGCTCACATATTTATATTCATACACCACGCCTGTCTCAGGCATCTCTGAGAAAAAAGACGGTGACCCGTGAGGGCCTCCTGACATCGGGAATCAAGGTCTGGAGAAGAGTGGCCGACATTCCGCCTTCTCCCGTGAAGACGTCTTTTTTTTCGAAGGGCTCCTGGGTCGGGTAAAGGAGAGCGAAGAAATGCGGCACAAAAAATATGTCTATTTCTTTGGCGGCGGCAAAGCCGAAGGATCCGGCAACATGAAGGAACTCTTAGGAGGGAAAGGATCGGGATTGGCTGAAATG
>JAGQKG010000271.1 GCA_020430245.1 Nitrospira sp. | reverse complement strand
GAAAAGAACAGGGGACAGGAAACTTTGCCGCGGACGCTGGAGTGTCTGTTCCGGTTTTCCGGCCGCTGACTCCGACCCGTCTGGCTCCTATTAGTTTTTTGCGACGACAGGACGTGAGTTGGGTATTGGGTGTGGCCAAACCTGAAACATCTACGGGGCCTTTTGACATTCGCCTGGCTTTAAGTGGCGTGGCACAAGCCGTCTTGGATTGTCTGGATCGTCGTGGCGCATGTTTTTTTTCGGATCTGACCGGTCGGACCGGACATCTGGCTACCGAAGTCGAGCAGGCCTTGTGGGAATTGGTGGCAGCAGGATTAGTGACTGCTGACGGGTTTGATCCCATGCGGGCCTTGCTTGATCCCCGACGCCGGCGTGCCGAGGGCAAAGATCGCGCGCGCCGACCACGACATAGTGTGGGGCGTTGGGATTTGTTCCAGGGTGATCCTGGCGCACATGAGGAGGAGCCGACGGTTCTTCTTCATCCCTATGAACTGTGGGCCAAGCAATTGGCGCATCGTTATGGTGTGGTCTTTCGCGATCTGCTCAAGCGAGAATCCTTGCCGGTGACCTGGCGTGAACTGCTGGTGCAGTACCGAAAGCTTGAATGGCGGGGCGAAATGCGGGGCGGCCGGTTTGTGACCGGCTTTACGGGGGAACAGTTTGCATTGCCCGAGGCGGTGGAATCGTTGCGGGCGGTACGCCGTGATGTTCAGGCCGGAGCACAAGAAATTCGTCTGTCTCCTGCCGATCCGTTAAATCTGGTTGGCATCATTTTGCCGGGCGAACGGATCTCCGCCCACACCGCCAAACCAATTGTTTTTCGAAACGGTGTGCCGTCCGTCGATATCGCCTCCGTAGTCAGTCTGGCTTGATCGAGCGTGTTGTGACAGATCAGACAGGCCAGAAATCCAATCAGCGATCCATGGGATCCCGTTTTGTGGTCACTGGTCTGGCGCTGACTCTTGTTGGTTGTATCGCCTTGCTTTGGATTCCCGCGCCCTCTCATCCCATTCTCCTGAAAGCCTTCTATGATTTTTGTCATGTTCCCTTATTTGGTGGTGTGGCCATAATTCTTTTGTCTCTGGCACGGCAGCTTGGTGAGCCTCGGGGATGGTCTGTGGGTAGCCAATATGGCATGGCTTTCATGGGGGTGTTGGTTCTGGGAGCATTGACTGAAGGGGTGCAATCGTTCAGTTCGACTCGTTTCGCCGAATGGTCGAACCTCCTTCTGGATATACTGGGAGCTGTGGGTGCGCTAGGATTGTACATGACATACGATTCCATCCTCACGGGACGTGCTGCAATTTGGCGGTTGTCCCCAGGGGAAACAACTGGTTCACGCCGGTGTCGGGTTGCTTGTGGTGATCGCCCTCAGTCCGGTGCTGGTCTGGGCCTATGCGTATTGTGACCGGGCTGCCCGGTTCCCTTCACTCGTTCAATTTTCTTCCGCATGGGAAATGCGGTTTGTCAAAGGAAGCGACAGGGTTGTTCAGATCGTTCCTCCGCCCTCCGCGTAGAAGAAGTCACCGGTCGATACGGTGGGGCACATGGTCTGTTTCCCGGCGCACTATCCGGGTATTCGCCTTGAGGAACTCTATCCGGATTGGCAAGGGTCTTCGCATTTTCGCGTTGAGGTGTATTCCGGATTGCCCGTCGCGCGATCGCTGATCATCCGAATCGATGATTCGCATCATAATCACGAATATGCGGATCGGTTTAATCAGGCCATCACGATTTCGCCTGGCCTTACTCACAACAACATTCCGTTGGATGACATTCGTCACACCGCCCGTTGGGCGGGAATTGGATCTCAGTACGATCAAGAGTGTTATGCTCTTTGCCAGACGCTCACCGGAAGAATTTTCTCTGTTAAGTTGATAATATTCGACTCGAATAAACCCGACTTAGTACTGGTGAGAGAGCTGGCTAGACAAATGCGCTTAGCCCCGTGCAATATGTTGCGGCTATGCGATGGCCGCACCAAATATACAACAAAGAAGGAATATCTCAATGGCACTTGATTGCATGAACACGCCTTCCGCACGGCGATTTCGGTGGTCTCCATGGATTTTGGGGTGTTTGCTCCTTGGGTTGGCGGGATGTCACGTCACGTTGATTTCCTCTTATGATCCGGAAATGGATCAGGGGGCAACATCCCTCCAAAAAAAGATGGATGCCTTTTTAACTCGACTCGAAACCCATGCGGGAGAATCGCAGGCTCACTATTCATGGGATCAGGTCTTTTATCAGAACTATCTGGTCGAGCTTCGCTCCCTGCGACTGCGTGCACAGAGCGATAACACGAATGAATTCACAGCCAAACAGTTGACGCTCATCATGGATAATTTTGAGCAACTCCGTTTGGCGCATGAAGCGGGTCCTCTTCCCATCCACACAATACAGGCCACACGAGATTTATTTAACCAAAGCTGGCAGGCCATTATTGCGCAGGAAATCGCGAAGCGGCGGGGAGCGGATCCACAGTGATCGGATCCAGTGACAGGCAACTGGAGCGGGTCGGCGTGAAACCTGAGTGGCGTGGCTCGAAATGTTGGGTTAGCCAACTTGGGAATTTTCTTATGCTGCAAAGCAATCTTGACCGAACTATAGTCCTGCTCTAAGATTTGTGAATGTCGATTTTGCCATTTTCCATGGGTTCATGGCTAAAATCACGGATAGGTGGTCGATGTCCGCCGTCTCCTCAGAACCCTCCCAAACCAATTGAATCCCCTCGGGCGTTGTTGCCGTTGTCTTTTTGGACGTGTCAGACTCCTACATCGGCTCAAGAACGCCTTTTGTTAGTGTCCCCCACCGGGAATCTTTACCAAAACATGTCACTTGCTGAATTTTCCGCAATGTCATGCGTGCTAGCATATGGGCATAGTTCGCAGATTCAGCGGACTTGCGGAGGTATAGAGTGGTCATTCCGGGGTTGAAGATACTGATCGCCGCTATCGCTGGACTGGCGGCCATGGTCGGCACCTGGGAGCCGGTCCAGGCTGAACCTTTGACAGTTGGAGCACCTCCCAGCTTAAGACCGGCTTTTAACGATATCCTGACGCTGTTTGAGCGAGAATATGGCGTGGCAGTCAATGTCGTGTACACGCCATCGAAAACGCTTCTTCACCAAATCGAAAAGGGAGCTCCGATCGATGTGTTTCTGTCGGCAGGGGTTGAAGAAGTTGAGTACCTGTACAAGAAAGGACTGACTCTCAACGGACGCCCTAGGATCTACGCCCAGACGTCACTTGTTCTCGTGATGTCGTCGAACTCCCCGGCTCTGTTTGTTTCCTTTCATGATGCGCTGTCGAACCAGTCCACACGCATTGCCCTTGGGGATCCCCAGACGTCCTCGTTGGGAGATGTCACCGCCCGGGTGCTGACAAAGTTCTATCCGACCTACAAAAGCCGTCCTCACATTCTCTACGGGGCACATAGCGAAGACATCATGAATTTGATTCGCATGGGCAAGGCCGATGTGGGGCTGGTCTTTCGCGTAGATTCGATCTCTAATGGACATATACGCATCAGCGATGAAAATCCAATAGGGGCGTATGTGCCGATCCCATTCGGGCAAGCAGTCGTGTGGACTTGTCGAGACTCCTTACGTTCTGCCGCAGAACAGTTTTCTGATTTCCTGATGACGCCTCGCATCCAAAAGCTCTTGGTTCTACATGGATTCGACTCTATCCCGCTACCTGTGGGGCTAATGCCCATCGAAAAAAAAGAGAGGATGTCATGACCAGCAAATCCTTGACCTGGGGCGCTATTATTGTAACCATCGCACTGGTGGCTGTCCCGAACGTCTTCGCCATCGACAAGAATTCCGGCATGCCGGTGGGTATTCCTCCCAGAACCGTTGCCGACTATTTACGTGCAGTAATCATGGCTCACCGGCACTTTTATACCATCCATATCGTCAACCGACTCGAGAAAGAGCGCATTGTCGATGCCTCGGAAAACTGG
>JAGQKG010000270.1 GCA_020430245.1 Nitrospira sp. | reverse complement strand
TCATCACGCCTTCCCGAAGCCTCACGAGGGCTGATTCATCTGGAATACGTTCCACTTGCACCAAATAGGTTTTGGAAACCTTTTGAAATGGTGAAGTCACATGATGAGCCAGCTTTCCATCGGAAGTCAGTAGAAGCAGACCTTCACTATCCAAATCCAATCGACCGGCCGGATACACCCGTGACTCAGCCACATAGTCGGCTAAGGTCGCACGTCCTTCAGAATCGGTAAATTTCGACAGGACACCGTAAGGCTTATACATGATTAGGTGTCGATGGCGTAACTGCGGCAAAGTTCTAGCTTGAAATTTGAAATTCATGGCCAGCGGGTCCGGTCAAAAACACGACGATTCTCTACTCTTCTAAATCTGATACTTTTCGACCCCTCAATTATTTCAGAGGGAACATCCGACAGGAGTCCTACCATAATACGTCACCTTAACCTGACGCCAAATCTATCAGATACACTCCTCCCTAAACACCGTGAATGCTGACCCCTTGATGACCACCAGGGATAAAATTCTCCTGATTTGGAAATACAAGGCCTGAAAAAATTCAAGCTCATACCAAAATACATATACATTATCATCAAAACGCTACCTCATAGATTTCTCCATGGCGTCAAAAGCATCTCTCCCCCAAATAGCACCTATTCCTTTGATCCCAAACAACCCAGTCCTATGCAGCCATATCATCAACAGCTTATGGGTGAACAAGAAACTTCTAATAAGCCAACTACCGCATGAAGGTTTTCTGCCGATCAATCCAGGCTTCTTTCACTCCAAATCTTACAGAAAATATTAGGCCATAGTATTTTTGGTATTTTCATCATTTGGTTGTAATGGGAATAAGAATTTTTCTTCTTGGGCAGGGAGTCCAAGAACCCGACCAATCCCAAATACTCAAATAGCCAATAGGACGAATTCATAACGGATGGATATCTGCAGCACTACCCTCCCTGTCTGCTTGGAATAGGATTCATTGATCTTTTATTGCCCCATTCAAAATTTTCTGTTACCTTGGTTCCCGTAACTACAGCAATCACCTCGCTCATCCCGCTTGTACCTCAAAACTATAGGACTAACGCATGGCATGGGAACCTAAAGATCCGTGGGGAGGAAGTGGTCAAGACCCCCTCGATGAAGCGCTTCGGAAAGCACAGGACCAACTCACTCGACTCGTACCCGGCCGGGGATTCCAATCCATTATATATATTGTCCTGGCCGTCCTGGCTCTGTGGCAATCCGTGTTTATTGTGGCCCCCGACGAGCAAGGTTTGGTGAAACGGTTCGGCGACATTGTTCGGGAGGTTGAATCCGGACCACATTTTAAAATCCCATTTATAGAAACGGTCGACACCCCGAAAGTTGAAAAACTCCATCGAGTGGAGGTGGGATTCCGCACCGACCGGGGACGGACCCAATTCGTTCCCAGAGAGGCCCTCATGTTGACCGGTGACATGAATATTCTGTCTCTCGAGTTTATCGTCCAATATAAGATCAAAGAAGCTAAAAATTATTTATATAAAGTTGCTGACGTCGAATCCACCATTCACAACGCCGCCGAAGCATCCATGCGGGAAGTCATCGGCAAAAGCAAGATTGACGAAGCATTAACAATCGGCAAAGCCCAAATTCAACAGGAAGCTCAGGACCTCCTTCAAGGCGTTCTCGATCAATATATGGCGGGCGTGCAAGTGGCCACAATTCAGCTTCAGGATGTCAATCCTCCAGAAGCCGTCGCCGCGGCGTTTAAAGATGTCGCCAGTGCCAAAGAAGACCGAGAAAAACTCATCAACCAGTCTCACGGCTACCGAAACGATTTAATACCCAGGGCAAAAGGCGAAGCTGCTCAAAGTATCAACCAGGCCAAAGGAAGCGCACAGTCACGAATTGCCCGAGCGGAGGGAGAAGCCAATTATTTCCTCAAGACTCTTAAAGAATACAAACTCGCCAAGGATGTCATCAGTAAACGGGTATATATAGAAACCATGGAAGAGGTCATGGCTAACACGGATAAAATTATTCTGGATTCCAAGGCGGCAGGCAATGCCCTGCCCTTTCTCCCGTTAGATCGCCAATCCCGGCCACGCGGAGACACAAACACGCAAGGAGGGGACTCCCGATGAAACAAAATCTCCTCATGGGCGTGATATTAGTTTTTGGACTACTCTTGGTCTTAGGGCTTTCCCCGTTTTTTGTGGTCGACTTAACCGAATCGGCTATTGTTGTCGCATTGGGAAAACCTGTCCAAACCATCACGGAACCAGGGTTGAAGTTTAAAATTCCCTTTTACCATCAAGTCACCTTCTTTGATAAACGCTATTTGGACTATGACGCTCCCGCTCGAGATGTCATTACCAGCGATAAGAAATCCCTGGTGATCGACAACTTCGCCAAATGGCGCATTGTGGATCCCTTAAAAGTCTATCAGGCCTTTCAGACCCAACGAGGTGCCCTCCAGCGCCTGGACGATATTATTTATTCGGAATTGCGGGTTGAGTTGGGCCGCCATGAACTCGGTGAAATCGTGGCCGCGAACCGTGCATTGATCATGAAGGTCGTATCGGATCGATCCAACGAAAAAGCCTCGGCGTACGGGCTTGAGGTCCTGGATGTACGCATTAAACGCGCGGACCTACCTGAGCAAAATGAAAAAGCGATATTTCAGCGAATGCAAGCCGAACGTGAACGGCAGGCCAAGCAATATCGGGCGGAAGGTGAGGAAGAAGCGCAAAAAATTCGATCAGAAGCCGAAAAAGACAAGCAAATCATTCTGGCGGAGGCCTATAAAACCGCCCAGGAAATACGTGGAGACGGGGAAGCCAAAGCTTATAAAATCTACGCGACGGCCTACCAACAAGGCCCGGAGTTTTTTGAATTTATCCGAACCATGGAAGCCTATAAGAAAACATTTGCGAACAATACAACGTTGGTTCTCTCCCCGGATTCGGAATTCCTTAAGTACCTCAAAAAACGGTAAAGAAACAAACACCCACCACCTTCAGCCAGGCGATCCGTCGTCGTTCAATCCCGACAACTCTCCTCATGGCCAATCCTGAACATGTTGAACGCCTCATCAAGGGAGGGGTCGGGGAATGGAACAAATTTCGACGGACAAATCAGACGATTCAACCCGATCTAAGCGGAGCCGATCTTTCCGGGTACGACTTTACGGGGCTTGATTTAAGCCAGGCCAATCTTGAAGGGGCAGACCTCTCAGACGCCTATCTCTTTCATGCCAATTTAACAGAAGCCAACCTCTCCGGCGTGAACCTCACCGAAGCCGATGTGCAGGAAGCCAATCTGATCAAGGCTAATCTCTCACATGCCACCATGACCAGGATTGATTTGTCTGGAACCGGGCTTATTGCCTGCAACCTGGAGGGCGCGAATCTTGAGGGGGCCACCCTTACACGTGCTTCGCTTCCATGGGGAAATCTTACCCGAGCCAATCTGGCCAAAGCCAAGCTCCACCTAACTGATTTGCGTGAGGCTCAACTCATACAGGCTAATCTGGAAGGGGCTTCCCTTCAGGATACATCCCTGACGGGGACGAACTTACAGGAAGCCAATCTCCAAGGCGCCACTCATGTCTCCATTGATCTGCTCGCCAAAGCCAAATCTCTGTATCAAACCATCCTTGATCCGGACCTAAAGGGAACCCTTCTGCAATGCCATTCTCACCTTTTCGAAAAACCAGTTGACCTATAGAAAAGAGCTCCAAGCAATTTTTATTGTATTCCTTTGGAACGAATAATTCACGAAGCTTTGTCCATGACATTATTGTGCGTATCGATGAAAGTTGGGAAGCGTTCGAAATAGTCTTCTTCAGCAAGACCGTTGGCACTTTGGCAGGCGAAAGGTCCAGATTCGCAGATAAGAATAACAATGGACCAAGATCACGTATGAATGGCCGTTCCCCTGATTCAAGAATCCCGCTATGGAAGAATTCCCTCTGGTTTCGAAATCTTTGGGGTCATCGGTAATTGGAT
>JAGQKG010000026.1 GCA_020430245.1 Nitrospira sp. | reverse complement strand
TCCCCCATGGGGTTGGCTGTGAACTCGCCTTTGGGGACCGTCTCTCGCATCACCTTCATCAGATAGGACAAAAAATAGGATTCAAACTCCTGACTCGCACGCAGTAATTCTCCTCGACGAACGGAATCTTCCACCCGATCTATCCTCCCAGTGGTAACGGAGTGTGAGAGACCCGTCATATCCATAGGGAACATGTCAGCAATCATAGACCACATCCTTTCCGTTAGGCCGTCTTCGACAACCTGGATGACTTTTATTCAAGGCCTAGATCAATTCTAAATCTGCTTGGAGCGCACCTGCGGCCTTTGCCGCCGTCAACACGGCAACCAGGTCACGAGGGGTCACCCCAACTGAATTCAGAGCCTTGACCAAGTCTCCAAGGGTCACAGACCCATCAACCTGAATGACTCGATTTTTTTCCTCTTCTGCTTCCGTATCCACGCTGGGAGTCACCACCGTGTTCCCGGCGGCTGATCCTATAAGCCCTGGTGCTTCAGGTTGGGAGACATTAAACCGCGTTTTAATTTTAATAGTCAGACTGCCATGCGCAATGGCCATACTGGCGAGCCGAACATGTTCACCCATGACAATCGTTCCCGTTCTCTCGTTCACGACGACCTTAGCCCGCACATCCACATTCACATCCAACCCTTCCACGGCAGCGATCATTTGGACAACTTTTCCCTGAAACCGTTCAGGAACCCCCACCTCGATCTGACCGGAGCTGAGCGCTGAAGCGACCCCACCACCCAGATGCGCATTAATCGCTTCTGATACACGCAACGCCGTGACGAAGTCGGCCTGATGCATCGTCAAGGAGAATTTTTCCCACGATTGCATGTCCAAATCCACGGCTCGCTCCACAATGGCACCACCTGGGATAATCCCTCCGGATTGCTGATTTTTGACAACGGACGTCCCCCCACCTGCAGCCTCGAATCCGGATGTTGAAATCGGCCCTTGCACCACGGCATACACCTGCTGATTGGCCGCTTTCAGAGGAGTCAACAATAGCGTGCCTCCCTTTAAACTTGTGGCATTGGCCATGGAAGACACCTGGACATCCAACTTCATCCCCGGACGGGCAAACGGTGGGAGTTTGGCCGTCACCATTACCGACGCGGTATTTCGCGTCTTTAACTGAATGGGATTTATTTTAAGATTGATCCCCATGGTATTCAGCATGGAAATAATCGCTTGCGCCGTAAATTGCCCACCAATCACTGAATCACCGGTTTGATCCAACCCGACAACCAACCCATACCCAATCAACTGGTTGTCACGCACTCCTTCCACAGATGCAATGTCTTTAATACGCGCCGCTTGAATTTCTTCGGTTGCAATGATGAATCCGACACTGAATACCAGACACCCGATGAGCCAGACCACGACCATCCTCCACCGGCAACGCCATAGCTTGGCAGTCCAGGTTTTATGTGTTGTGTTGATTGGGAACAATCGAGGACTCACAATACGCTCCTCCTACATCATGCCAGATGTACAAAGTCGGGCACACACCGAAAAAGGTTAAAAAGGTGTGATCCAATCAAAAATCCGAGTCGCCCATCCTGGTCTCTGCACATCGTCCACCACTCCTAACCCGGTATACGAAATTTGTGCATCGGCTACGGATGACGACAAGACGGTATTCGATGTGTCTAAGTCAATCCGGCGGACAATGCCCTTAATGGTCATTGTTTGCTTTTCACTATTAACCGTGACCTCCCGTTTCCCCTGAATCCGCAGGTCGCCGTTGGGAAACACTTCGATCACTTTGGCGGCAATGGTCCCGGTTAAGGTATCTTCTCGACTGGTCGACCCATCTCCCGCAAATTCATTTTTAGTCCCAGCATCAATATTAAAATATTGCGCAAATTTCTGAGTAAGACTGCTCAGACCAAAGAGGCCCCCACTGACGCCCGCCGACATATTCGCTTCTCGATCTGCACTCGTGTTAGCCTTCTTGGAACCCTTGTGTTGTTCCACGATTTGCACAACGACGACATCACCGATTCGACTGGCTCGTCGATCCTCAAACATGAACGCTCGCCCGTTTTCCGATTCCCACAACGAGCCCAGCGTGGAGAATTGATGCCGTTCAGGAATAACGGAATCGTCTTCAATCTGAGGCATCATTTTTGACTGCCCACAGCCCATCCAACCACCCGCAATCACCAGCAATGTTCCCGCATACACCCAGAACCCGGTCATCCATGTTGGCCTGCTCAAAATTTGACCTCCACTAATCCCGATGCCATGACAATCCCTAACACATCCCGACCCGAAGCCTGATTTTGGACAGAAATGGTCTCCCCGGCTTTTCCGGCGGCTTTGGCCACTCCGACAGTCTGAACCAGCAGACCTCCACTCCTGGCCTCAATCAGCACCCGATCCCCTTTATGAATCACCGGTGGGTGATCCAACATGGTCTTTCGAATCGGTTGTCCGGGGGACAGCGGACGCACCACCTGCTTGCCGACTGCCTCCTCAAGATTAAGAACAAAATCATGTGTCAGAGAAGGCACATCCACCATCATCGGAACCAAATCCTCGGACGTCACCACTTCCCTCGGTTTCAACCAACGGATCGGAGTCGCGACTTCAGCTTGAGCCTTCACCTCGACCGTAACATTCACTGTTTTAATAAATTGTTTATCCACAAAAACACCGACTCGAAAGGCCCTACGGCCGGTTCTCCCTCCCCCTGACCATTCTCCAACCTCAAGATGGAGGTTCCCTCTGGGAACCTCCATCACTTGGCTGGGAAACAACACCCGCAACGACATCTGGTGATGGGGTCGTCCATATCGACGCGTCAGTTCTCTCAAGACGACCCGTTCAAAATCTCCAGCCTGCACCCATTGTCCATCCTTATCAACCGTAAACGATGAATCAGCTCCTGCCGAGGCTGATTCTTCTACGGTCCCCCACCCAGGCCCGCACAGGAAGAAGATCAGAAACAGAATAATTTTCATCAAAATCCTATCCTTTATCGTCGAAGTCCGTTCACCACCTGCATCATTTCGTCAGATGCTTGGATGGCTTTGGCATTCAGTTCATAGGCCCGTTGAGCAATGATCATATTGACCATTTCGTCCGCAATGTTCACATTCGATATTTCCAGAAACCCCTGCTGAATATTGCCGAACCCCGTCGAAAACCCAGGAGATCCCTGTTGAGGTGGCCCCGAAGAAGCACTGTCTAAAAACAAATTATTGCCTTGCGCAATCAAACCGCCAGGGTTATCAAACCGCACTAGTTGAATTTGCCCCACTTGGGTAGCTTGGGATAATCCCGGCAAAAGGGCCGACACGGTTCCATCCAGACCAATATTGACGGTGAGCGATCCCGAAGGAATCGTAATGTTTGGAATCAATTGATCGCCATCTCCCGTAACGACAGTGCCTGTATTATCGCGTTTAAAGGATCCAGCCCGGGTATACATCGTGGTTCCGTCTGGACGTATAACTTGAAAAAACCCTACTCCTTCAATGGCTAAATCCAATTCATTTGAGGTTTGCTTGAGATTTCCTTGCACATATTCCTTGGCTACGGTGACAGGCCTCACGCCCAACCCAACCTGGATGCCGACCGGAAATACCCCAACATTTGACGCACTGGCTCCAGGAAGACGAGTAATCTGAGACAAAAGATCCGCGAATTCGGCTCGACTGCGTTTAAATCCTGTGGTATTCACGTTGGCGAGATTGTGCGCAATCGTGTCGATATTGAGTTGTTGAGCAGACATGCCCGTGGAAGCGGTATGCATCGCTCGAATCATTGTAGTCGATCTCCCTTCTTTCCTTGACATGCTTGCCGCCAGAACATGGTCATATCGGAATATGATCTTGTGCTATTCGTCATGCGGACTCTATCCTTGAACCCGACCGGCTTGAATGGCCTGGGCCGCCAGTTCATCCATCGCTTTAATCGCCTTTTGCATTTGTTCGTATTCTCTTGTCACTTTGATTAATTCAACCATATCCAAAGCAGGATTAACGTTGGATTGTTCCAACATGCCTTGGTGCACGGTTGTCTGCTTATCGGCGACAACCTGATCGGGAACGGTCCAGAACAAATTGCCCACCTTGGCCGTTTCTTGTCCATCCGGAATCGTATCCAACCGAAGCTTGTCCACAACCTTATTATTAACCCGGAGAGTCCCGTCAGAGCCAATCACAACTTCTCCAGAGGGAAGAGTAATGGGCCCTTTCTTACCCATAAGTGGATCACCGGTATGGGCCACTAAGTTTCCGTTTGCATTCCGATACAATTTTCCCCCACGGAAATAGCGCAATCCATCTGGCGTTTGAGCCACCAAAAACCCATTGCCCTCCAACCCCACATCCAACGGTTCACCTGTCTGATATAACGTACCCTGTGAGCGATCAGGCGGAAGCGCATCCATCAGGGGAAACAAATCTATTCCCGCCACCGAAGGCCCTGAAGTTTGTCCCAGTATAGTGGCGAAGACCGGCTTGTCCTTTTTAAACCCTGTTGTATGCACATTCCCAATATTATGAGAGAGGACGTCCATGCGCTGTTCAAGTGTAATCGCCCCGGCTAAAGGCGGATAAATACCTCGATTCATTGCTGCCTCCTTGACGTAAATATCCGAGAAATTCTGCAACGCATGTGCCAATGAGAGACAGCCTCTGATTCTGGTCGGAGTAGAGAGCCGAGAGGAAAGATTTTCTAGGAAGGGGGAGCTTTCACTCCATAAACCCGTCACCAGCGAGGCCGTAAAGGCAATTGTTGCCTATAAAACCGTGCTTTTCTCGAACCGCCAACCGTCGGAATCCCGGACAGCCCACTATCCATATCGGCATTACTTTCCTCATAGGCGTGATCCTGCCTAGCGAAAGACAGAAATTGTCAAGGGAGGTAGGGGTGGGAAGAATCCGTGTCGAAACGGGTGTCTTTTAACACAATGAGTTCTACCCGACGGTTGGAGGCTTGTCCCTGTGATGTATCATTTGACTCAATAGGACGAGTCCCTGCATAGCCGGTTGAGGACAATCGGTAATCAGCGAGATGATGCTGATCAATCAAATATCGGACCAAGGTATTGGCCCTGGCAGTAGAAAGATCCCAATTCGAAGGATAGAGAGACGATCGAATCGGCTGATTGTCCGTATGCCCTTCAACAGCAATAAGATTGGGCAATTCTTTGACAAGGCTCGCAATGAGATCGATAAATTCCTGGATTTGTGGATTCAGCCTGGCACTTCCACTTTGAAACAATGCGTCGTCTTTGATCCGAATATTCAACCCACGTTCTGTCGAGATTATCTGCACGCCTTGAGGAATGTTCGCTGCAGTAATGGCATTGGCCACGCTTAAGAAGGCCCGAGTATTTTCCGCTGAAGAAGGTTTTACTTTTACCTGAATAGGGGTATTTTTGTTTATGGGAAGATTCACGATCGAAAGCTCCCCTACTGTCTTCTTGTTGTTAAAGGAACTCACCAGGGATTCGCTGAGAACCTTGAACTTCCCTTCATTAACGGAAGAAACCGAATACATCACCACAAAAAAAGCAAACAACAGGGTTATAAAGTCCGCATACGAGACCAACCATCGTTCATGGTTTTCATGTTCCTCGTGTTTTTTCTTCACACGATCCCTCACACCAACAATCCGACCGTCATCAATTTACTTTTTGTTTTTTGCTGTCGACGGAAGAAATCCGCTCAACTTCTCCTCAATCATTCGGGGATTCTCACCTTGGGCCACGGACACAAGGCCTTCAATCACCATAATTTTCGCGATGATTAAAGTCTTCGCCTTTAATTTGATTTTACTGCCCATGGGAAGAAACAAGAGGTTGGCAGCTCCCACCCCATAGACGGTGGCCACAAAGGCCACCGCGATACCTCCACCCAACGCTGAAGGGTCGGCCAAGTTTTCCATCACATGAATCAGCCCTAATACGGCGCCAATAATCCCCACGCACGGCGCATACCCGCCAAACGCTTCATAGACCTTGCTCGTGGTGCCAAATTCCTCTTCAAAAATTTCGACTTCCACCTCCAGGATTTCTTTAATTTTGTGAGGCTCCGTTCCATCGACCACCAACTGCACCCCTTTGGCCATCAATGGATCCGTCAAGGTTTTTATTTGCCCTTCCAGGGCCAAGAGTCCCTGTTTCCGGCTGATATTTGATAACTCCACGATCTTGGCAATAATGCCCTTCATATCCACATTCACATTTCCAAACACCATGCTCGCCCTGGAAAGAGCTTTCAGGAAAATTGGAAGAGGGAAATGTAGCATCACTGCGCCTAATGTGCCTCCCATCACAATCAAAAAGGCCGTCCCTTGGAGAATGGAACTTAAATGCCCGCCCTCCAGATGTTGTCCTCCAACAATGGCGCCAAGAGCGAAAATGATGCCCAATACCGACAAAATATCCATGATGGATTGCTCTTCCTTATCAATAGGCCTGATGACTAAACAAGCGTTCCAAGTCCAGCAACAGAACCAAACACCCATTCACTCGTCCTACCCCTTTATGGCATTCCTCAGCTCCTCCTCGAACTGTGGGGGGTGGGGTTTCAATACATTCCTCAGACAGGCGTAACACTTCCTCGACGGAATCGACGATAAATCCTAAAATCATTTGTGCAACTTCCACGACCACAATTCGAGTATCCTTGGTGGGCTCCGTCCCCGACAGACCAAAGCGAGCCCGAAGATTGATAATAGGGATAACTTTTCCACGCAAATTCACCACCCCTTCCACATAATGCGGGGCATTCGGAACCTGGGTGATTTCCAACATACGAATAATTTCTTGAACCTCCAAAATATCAATGGCAAAGACTTCGTCCCCCAACTGAAAACTTACCATTTGGAGAACGGCTCCACTGTCTTCTTCAAAATCATCCTGAGATAATACCTTCGTCAAAGAATTCTGCATGACCTGTGTTCCTCCGGACGCGTCAAGTATATCTCTCCCATCCTGTTCAGACCTTGTGAGTGGCGAAGCTTACCCAACATCCAATTCCCTAATTTTTCTATTCATTGTAATAACTTTGTTCATCTTTTTTACGTGCAATACCCGATAGCTCTGTAGATTCCAACAGTCCACTAGCAATTTTCCGACTTGAGGGCAATTGCTTCTCCTTTCCCTTCATCAATAGACATTAGTTCCCGTGGAGATAGGTGAAAATCGGCAACATTCTCACCAAAATCTATACATTCTCCACCAATGCCCATCATTCGTGCCTTGAGGCTCCAATAACTGCTCTGATAGGGTTAACACCATTATTACTTCATTATTATTTTGGGTCGAAATAAAGGATTGATTACATGGATAGACTAGCCAGCTCACAAGCCGACCGGTTACTCCTTGATGCAAAAAAAGCCATTCTGCAAGAACAACATCAACGTTTTCAGGACCTTCAACTTGAAGGCCGCTGGGAAGATGCTTGGAAACAATTACATGTCACCTTGGCCTGTGCGGCGGATTTACTCAAAGACTCCGTCAGCATGCTAGAACAGGTTGTCGCCAAGAAAAAGTGCCCTCCGTCGACCGCAACCGATCAATCACCCGGTTTCAATGATTCGATCAACCAGAATCCCCCTTCCGCCCAATAACGCTGTTTGACTATCCACGGGACATAGGGATACTTGAGTTACACCTTAAATGATCCGACCAACTTATGAAGATCCCCGGCCAACTGGCGTAAATCATGACATGCCTGAGCCGATTGAAAGATTCCACTTGTTGCCTGCCGTGTTGTTTGGATCATGGATTCCAAATCGCTGGAAATTTGTCGCGTGGCCGTGACTTGCTCTTCAGTAGCATTGACAATTTGTTGAATCATCCCTCCCGTCGCATTGATCATAGAATGGATGTTGGCTAATGCCTCTCCGGTTTTATTGGCTAACGCCACCCCCTGGCCGACCTGACTTGTCCCTTGATCCATTGATGAAACAGCACTTCGTGTATCTTTCTGAATTTGCCGGATCATATCTCCAATTTCTTTAGTCGCCTTGGTTGTCCGTTCAGCTAACTTCCGCACTTCATCGGCGACCACAGCGAATCCTCGACCTTGTTCACCGGCTCGAGCAGCCTCAATGGCTGCATTGAGCGCCAATAAATTGGTCTGATCCGCAATATCTTCAATCACGCCAACAATTTCCCCAATTTGGTCCGAAGACCGCCCGAGTGCGGTAACAATGGTGGCGGCCTGCACCACCGCGTGAGAAACCTGCTGCATGCCACCCACAGCTTGTTTCATCTCTTCGTGCCCGCCCTGAGCGATTTTGGCCGTTTCCTGAGCAATCCGTGCAGCTTCCGTGGAACTCCGCCCTACTTCTTCGGAAATCCTGGTCATGTTCTCCACTACGGAAGCTGACTGAATCACACAGGCATCTTGCCCTTCAGCGACCTGTACAACCTCATCCGCTGTCGTGGAAAGCTGAACGATGGAAAACACAAGACGGTTTGTCGCATGAGTGATCGATGCCAACGCGAACTGCATCTTTTCAAGAAACAAATTAAGGTCCTGACTGAGTTCCACGATTTCATCAGAACCCTTTCCAACTTGTACTCGTTTTCTTAGATCACCTTCGCCCTGAGCAAGGTCACGAGAGATGGCCTTTAAGGCATGGAGAGGACGCAGAACATGCCGATGAACCAACCAGTACACCGCAATCAAAAAAATGACGATGATCCCGATCATCCACATCCCTGAATGCAGCACCGAACTGACCATCGCCTTTTTGGCCTGCGTGATTGGAATTGAAAGAGACAACATGCCAATCACATCTCCCACGTTTTTTCCGACATGACAACTTATGCAGGCCCCCACCGTAGCCACATCCGCACTCGCCCGTCGAAAGGTGGGAACCCCGTTGATGCTCTCAATTTCGCTGACACTCTTCTTCCCATTCCTAATGAGCGCAAGGGCCTTTTGTTCAAAGTTATCATTCGGCGTATTGGCAGGATTCATCGGCTGATCACTCACAAGTCGAGCCTGATACACCCCCACCACACCCAATTCCTGCCCGATTTCTTGCATGGCAGTCGCGGGAAACGGAATAGCATCGAGATCTTGCGCATGATCACGCGACACGTGGAGGTTGAGCCCCATGGACGATTGCTTTAATTTCCCGACATAGTTTTTGGCAATATAGGCTCTCGTGACTTCAAATTGTGTTTGAAGAATCTTGCCTTGTTCTTCTAAAAGCATCTGCAACCGGTCGAATTCTTGGTGATAAATAACCATTAGCCCACAACCAATTGATCCGACGGCTATGCTCCCCAGAAACAGTAGGAATTTAGGAGCGATACCTAAGCGCTGCATACACTTCCTTTACGAAAGACACATGGTACAAATGTCCTTATTTTTTTAACGAAAAACGACTAAGAGAGGCTTGAAGATCATCCGCCAATGCCGCAAATTGCTTGGTTGCCGTCGCCACCCCCTGAATGTGGCCTTCATTTTCCTGACTAAGTTGCGCGACCTGTTGAATACTCGAAGAGATTTGTACGGATACCGCAGACTGTTGTTTTGTGGATTCGGCAAAATGTTGAATCATATCCACCACCCGTTGGACCCCTTGAACAATCTCGGTCAATCGACTCCCGGCTTCTCTGGCCAACGCCATACCGGTATGCGCTTCTTCCGTTCCCGCCTCCATCGAACGAACTGCCTCGTGAGTCCCAGCCTGTACCGATTCGATGACCGTAGCAATTTCTTTTGTGGCCTTCCCGGTTCGCTCTGCCAATTTCCGCACCTCATCTGCCACCACAGCAAACCCTCGTCCCTGGTCTCCTGCCCTGGCCGCTTCAATGGCCGCATTGAGCGCTAAAAGATTCGTCTGTTCGGCAATATCTTCAATCACTCCGATTATGTCTCCGATATCCTTGGAGCGTTGTCCTAAATTCTGAATTCGGCTGGCGGATTCCTGTATTCGTTTGGAAACCGATTCCATTCCGTGAATAGAAGAGACCACAATATCTCCACCTCGGACTGCTGAATCATTAACCCCTGTGGCCGTCGAGGCAAGGGCCTGCGTGTGACGAGCCATATCGTCTGCGGTGGCAGACATTTCCTCAATGGCCGCCGCCACCTGGGTGGCTTGGTGAACTTGTGATTGGCTGGCCTGAACGACCTGATGGCCAACCGAAGACAATTGGACCGAGGATTGAGACAGGGAGTGAGCGACGTTCCTGGTTTGCAAAAGCATCCGACTCAATTCATCCAATAAGTAATTCAGCGCTAAACCCATTTGCCCGAGTTCATCTTGAGTATTTACGGAAACGCGGTGAGTAAAATCCCCCTTCGAGGCTTTTTCCGCCACTTCCCACACGGGTTTCAACCGGCTCACGACTTTTCTTCCCATAAAAATCCCAATAGGGACTACCACGAGAAGTCCCACCAGCATCTCCAGCAGGGTTTTGTCCATCAGGCTCCTGACATGACTGAATGCTTCGTCCTCTGGCACATGGATCAACACAGACCAGTGCAATCCCAACAATCCGCCCAGCCCGGACATCGCACTATATCCAATCACTTGATTCATCTGTTTTCCGGGATGAAAATTTCGGGCGTGTCCAGATTGCCCCTGAAGCGCGGATTCTGCAGCATCGATTCCCAACTCGGCCAGATTGACTTTAAATATCACATTCTCTAAATCGTGAGTCACTTCTTCGGTCCCATGGACAGCCGGAGCATATTCCATTAGCGTCAGACCTTGTCCATCCTGAAGGGTAAGTTCGGCCTGGGGAAACCCGGACTTTTTTAAATCCTGGTATCCCTCTTGAAAAAAGGGTTCAATCTTTGAAAATTTCATGCGAAGGCTTCCATACCCAACCGCTCGCCCGTGAGCATAGAGAGGAACCGAAATTCCAATCGTCAAACCGCTTTCTTGGGGAAAGAGGGCTTGCACATCTCGATCTATCATCGGGCTTTCCACAAAGACCCCTTGACTCATATTTTTTTGTAAAGGAGACTCCGTAAACAAACCCCTTTCTCTAGCCTGTTGGAGAGCCGAAAACCACGAAGTGGATCGATAATTTTTTCGGTACAGTCCATCCGTTTGAAGAAACAGACCTTCTGCATCATGATCATTCACGGCTAACAGATTGCCATCCAGATCCACCACCTGAACCAAAGCATACATTCCGGTTGCCTGAACATAGGCATTCAATACCTGAACCAACTCATGCGAAGGACTAACAGATTTCCCCCAGAGCTCCGCATCACTAGCAATCAAAACCCGACTCAAGATCTGTGCATCAAAAGAGCGCTCCGCGAGATAGAGGTAAATTTTTTCAACAATCACTTCTGCGACATCCTGGTATTGAACTCCAACCTCCTTTTTTAAAACCTCTGCAGTCTGGAACAACGAATAGACTTGAACACTCAGAGGAATCAACGAAAAAAACAGGAGAATCCAGACTAATTTTGTTGTAATGCCTACATTCCACGTGGGCTTGATCATCGGTATCCTCTTGTGAATCTATTCATGAGTCTCGATAGATAGCAGTAATTTTTTTATCACCTCCAACGACAAATCTTCCCTCGGCGACCGCACCATGATTCCCTAGGACCTTCCGAGATGTTGAACCAATTTGTTACGAAGGTCCGTTGGATGGAATTTTGTCACATAATCAGTCACACCCAGAGCCTTTCCTTTATCCACATTACACTGACCGGACAAGGAGGAATGCATCAAGATCGGAAGACCCTGCAATCGGGAATCTTCCCGAATAGCCTTTGTGAGGGAAAATCCATCCATTTCCGGCATTTCAATGTCGGTAATCACACCCACCACAAAGTCAAAAATGGTTCGATCCGTTTTTTCGCCCAACTCCGCATACTGTCGCAACCGGGTGAGCGCCTCCTTTCCCGTCTGTGTTTCTTCATATTTCATACCTAATCGTTCTAGGGTTTTAGTTATTTGTTTTCTGGCCACAAGGGAGTCATCGGCGACCAGGATACGTTTTCCGGCTAAATCTTCGTTTAATTCAATGCCCACAAGGATTTCCTCTTCACTTCGTGGGTGTAATTCGGCCAATACCTTTTCCACATCCAAAATCAACACCATTCGACCATCTTCCAATTTGGTAATAGCCGTGACCGCTCCTTGCTGGCTGGACTGGACCATCGGTGGAGGAATTTGAATACGTTCCCAAGACATACGAATGATCCGATCAACACCACCGACTAAAAATCCTTGTTTGTTATCGTTATATTCCGCAATGATTAACTTCGCGCCAACTGGATCCAACGGTCCGAGTCCAATCGCTTGCTTTAAATCCACTAAGGCAATATTTTCTCCACGAAGATTCACAAGGCCCAGAATGCGAGGATCGGAGTCCGGGATTTTTACCACGGGTGGAATCTTCATCACTTCGCGAATCTTAAATACATTTATTCCGTAGGTTTCATGAGTCCCAAAATGAAACATTAAGAGTTCCATCTTATTGGCCCCAGCCAACCCGGTCCGTTGATCAATTTCAGCCATCCATTTTGCCATTACACTTTCCTCAGTTTTCCACTCAGCACAGGATGTACCATTCCTGCTGTTCTCATCATAATTTCGCTGCCGAACTGTCTTCCGGCAATGGGTGAACACTCAGACCCAAACATACCATCCACAGATTAGCGCGTACCGGCATACGTTGAAGTTTGCACTTCCCGCACCAAATCGGCCATATCCAGAATCAATACCACTTTGCCATCCCCGGTAATAGTCGCTCCCGCCACGCACTTTACGTCGGCCAAAAATTTCCCCAACGACTTAATCACCACTTCCTCTTGTGCCCGCAATCGATTCACGACAACTCCAAATTGTTGTTCACCAATTTTCACGACTACCACATAGCACTCATCATCAGTCTTGTTTCTGGGAATGTGAAAGGTTTCACCAAGGTCCAGAAGCGGAAGAATGCGTTCACGGAGATTTAACACTGCCTGTCCATTTATACTTTTAATTTCTTCCTTGGTGACTTTGACGGCCTCAACCACGGAAGCCAAGGGGATGGCAAATGTGGCACTTTCCACCTCCACCATGAGCGCTTGAATAATTGCCACGGTCAACGGAAGTTTAATCGTCACGCGACTCCCTTGACCAGGATCCGCATCTAACTCCAAACTCCCATTCATCCGGCTAATATTGGTACGAACCACATCCATGCCCACGCCACGACCTGACACATCACTCACTTGAGCCGCCGTGCTAAACCCTGGAAGAAAAATTAAATTCATGATTTCCCTCGGGCTCATACCTTCCAAATCGGCTTGCCCCACGAGTCCTTTCTCGATGGCTTTTTCAGCAATTTTCCCAACTTGTAAACCACGACCATTATCTTCAACCCGAATCACAATACTGTTGCCTTCTTGCTGGGCCGACAATCGCACACACCCTTCAGGACCTTTCCCGTGTTGTTTGCGGTCAGCTGCCGTTTCCAAACCATGGTCCATGGAATTTCTCACCAAATGGACTAAGGGATCAGTTAACTCGTCAGCCACGGACTTGTCGACTTCGGTATCTTCCCCCACTAATTCCAATCGCACTTGCTTACCTAACCTACCGGCTAAATCCCGCACCAATCTTGGGAATCGTGAAAACACCTTGCGAATAGGAACCATGCGGGTTTTCATAACCGCCAATTGCAAATCCGAGGTTACTAGATTGAGTTGGGCCAAGGTTAGGTTTAATTCCCGAAGAGCGTGATTCGTCTCATTATGCTCCTCCAGACCATTCCCTAACTTAATAAGACGATTGCGATTTAAGACTAACTCCCCCACCAGATTCATGACATGATCTAATCGCTTGGTTTCGACTCGAACCGTTTGGTCTTCTTCTTTTCCGCCTGATGGCTTTCCGACCGGAGCATTAGTAGCTTGAACGGTTCGTATCGCCGCTTCTTTCATTTTATTTAATACATCAGATAATCCCACGGGACTATCAAAACCTCCCGCTGATTCCCCCACCTCTTCCATCTCCACCGGTTCTTCACGCGGCGGAGACTCATGACAAGAAGGGAAAGGCGAAGGATTAGATGGCTCAGACCTGTAAGAAGGCGTCATCTGTGCCGGAGGTTGAGAATGAGCAGGTGGAGAGGTGTTCCTCGCGGCCTTTTGGGGAGGAGAAACTGACAACATCAGATCATCGGCGCTATCCATCGTTAACGATAATTTGTTCACAATACCATGGGTCTCGACATGAGAATCTTCTCCGGTCTCCCGAATATCGGACTGGAGCATTTTCACTGCATCCACAGCTTCCAAAATAATGTCGATAATGAACGGAGAAACGGCCATCTCCCCCTGTCGCAGCTTATTCAACAAACTCTCAGCTTGATGCGCCACTTCAACTAAATGGGTGAACCCTAAGAAGCCAGCTGACCCTTTCATGCTGTGCATACACCGGAAAATTTCATTGAGCAGTTCGGTGTTCGAAGGCTCCGATTCTAGCTTCACGAAATGTTGATCCAGGGCTTCCAGCATTTCAGAGCTTTCCGCCAAAAAATCATTGAGGATTTCTTTCATTTCGTCATTCATTGATTACCTGTCCTCAGCTCTTAGATTTTTCTCCTTCAGTTCATCCCAAACCCTGTGCATTACGACTGAGGATTTCTGCATAGGCAATTAGGACAGCCCGAATTCAGACATGATGCTATCGACCAGATCTTGTTGAAGGGCCGTCGTCTTTGAAATTTCCAACTGACGCAGCATTTCATACCCACGTCCATCACCAGATGCTCCGGGTCCGCCCTGCTGTTGCTGAATTCCAAAGATGACCACCAACTTCAACAATTTATGTTGAATTTCATTTAAAATCGTCACAAGCTTCCCAACCCGTTGGGCCACGAGGTCCTGAAAAGACAACGCGACATGGATATTTAACAGTTGTTTCTCATCCGCTTTCACCAATGTTAAAATGGCATCAAGATCCTTGACCGCTCTCCCGGCCACATTGGCTCGCAATTGTTCCAACTGATATTGAATTACCTCTCGGTTCCGCTCCAATTCTTCTGTCAGGCTGAGAACCTTATGCGTTCCCTCTTCCGTCATTTTGGCGAGATCATGTAAATGGGAGGTAGCTTGAGGCAGTTGGTCTGAGGTGGAGGTCACCGGAGATTCCATTTCCCGAATGGTTTTGGTGATCACTTCCACATACTTGGCCAACTCCTGCATTTCCTCATTAATCGAACGCTTCTCATTTAACCCCTCCGTGGGCATTTCTTCATCGCCTGACACCTTGGTTTCAATCATCCGATCCACGAGCATACGAATCTCCTTTATATCGTTATATTCGGAGGATGTTCTGCCCGGTTATGACGATTTCGCCGGCTGAACATTGGCAAATATTTTCTCTAATTTCCCTTGCAATACTTCTGCAGTAAACGGCTTGACGACATAGTTACTGACCCCAGCTTGGACGGCCTCGATCAAGTTTTCCTTTTGCGCTTCAGCAGTGACCATCAAAAACGGCAGCGTTTTTAATTCCGCATCGGCTCGAACAGCCCGCAAAAGCTCGATACCCTGCATCACAGGCATGTTCCAATCCGACACCACCAACCCAAAACCGCCGGCCTTCAATTTCGTCAATGCGTCCTGCCCATTTTCAGCTTCCATGATGTCCGAAAATCCGATTTGGCGTAACACGTTTTTAACAATTCGACGCATGGTAGACATATCGTCCACCACCAACACTTTCATCCCGGTATCAATCATGATGTACTCCTTGCGCCTTGGGGCATGAATTCCCTGGCAATTTCCGGTTTTTCCTCCAATGGAAACTTTTTACCCGTACACGTTCTTATTCCGATGATCACACGTGGCATATTCGAAATTCGGTTAACTTCTCTGCGATCTTTAGCCGTCCCTGGGAAATTTCGCCGGTCGGCCCATGTTCTTTATACGAAAGAATTTAAACCTTCTGGACAGGCCGTTTCCGGCCAGAAACCTCCATAATAAACCGATAATACCGGCACTCAAAAAAGGCCGAACGAACTAACGACATAGGGACAAGTTCAATTAGATCGAAAAGATGGGAAGGCAGGAGAATGGTTTTCGGTGGGCGGAAAAAATGCTTAACATTGAATGATCTGAGAGTTTTTCAAGCCTATAATTAAAAGGACTTGCTCATTCCGGGGCATCTTGCCCTCAGAATATGAGCAGGTCATTCATGATGGTGTGGGCCTTTCCTCTAGCGAGAGAGTCAAGGGCTACCAGCGGGAATTTAATTCAAACTAAACCGGTCACGAACCCCCTGTTGAGGCCCGGCACCAACCATCACTGACTCTCCTCCGGCATTTTGCACCCAGGCTTCAATTTCTTCCCGAACGAAACGCCAGTGCTTTCCAACTTTATGCCCTGGAAGTCGACGTTCTCTAGCTAGCTTGTAAATTGTAGATTTTGGCACTTTCAAAAATGTCGACACTTCACTTAAGGTCAGCAAATCTTTCATTGTGGCACCCTCATTAGAGTTTGGTCAGTAATGCTTGTGGTATCGGTCTGATCATGTGGAAACTTGAGACTTCTTCACAGATAGTAGAAAATTATTCTCTCCCCGCCAATATATCTTAGCTTTATGGAATACGGTCATCTCGTGTACGCCTTTCAGAAAAAAGGGGGTGAGGAGATCTCCCATCCTTTTCTGTTTGGCAAGAAATCAGGCCTTCAAAGACACAGATCAACTGGTTGATCATCTTCTCTATTTCGATCACCGTTGAATGCAGACGCGAAAATGTTGCCGAGGCAGCCGTGAGTTCAAGTTCTTCAGCTTCCTTCACCTCGTGTATGGCGTACACCGCACTCAACGCCCCTTTCATCTGATGAGCTAACCTTTGGAGCTCTTGACGATTCTGCATGTGAATGGCGTCGTGCATTTCTTTGATCTGGTCCGGGGTTGTGGCGTTGAAAAGATGAAACAAAGAATACAACAACTCTTCATCCCCCTCCAGGGCGCGCAGCGCGATGGATACATCATAGAGTTTTCTGTCCACCGGGATCTTCGTCGCAGTTCCCTCCTGATGGCCACACCCTGAGCCTTTGGTAGCAACCGAATGAGTCCCTGTCCGATCGGCACTGTTATCTGTTTTGGATGAGGACGAATCCATGGTACAGGGAGCAAACCCTACCCATCGCCGGAGTATTCGTTCAAAGTCTCGTAAATGAACCGGCTTAAAAAGACAATCATCCATGCCGGCTGCCAGACATTGTTGCCCATGCCCAGAAAGTACATGAGCCGTCATCCCCACAATCGGAATATGGGGAACCGGAGGAGAGGCCAAACCATGATGGCGATGCCAATAGGCAGATGTATGAACAAATACTCCAGCATATTCCAATTCCCGGATACGTTGAGTGATGACCAACCCATCCATATCAGGAAGCTCCCAGTCCATCACAATGCAATCCACATCCTTATCCTTTAACAATGTCAAAGCTTGAGTTCCCTTGTCCACGATAATCACCTGACAACCGAGTTTTCCTAACATGCCGGCTGCAACCCGTTGATTCACAGGATTATCTTCCACAACCAGCACCGTAGGTCCTGCCTGCTTATTGAAGAAGGGTGCCTTGAAATCCTCAATCGTTCTCTGCACGATCTCAACGGGGTCTCGTTCCGCTGCACGTGGCAAACCTGACAGTCCCGAATGGCTCGTTTCACCCAACACACAGTGAAGAAATTGTTTTCGGTGTATGGGAAGCGTGATCATCCCATCAAATTTCAAACTTTTTTCTTCATGATCCTTGTGATACCAAAATGGCTTGAGACCCCAAATTTTGACGTGGTGAAACAGTGAGGAAGATCGAATTCGTTCAAACCATTCCCGAACAGCCGCTTTTTCCAAACGATCACTCAAAATGATCCCCAGGACGGAACAGTCTGAGTCGTGAACCCTTTTGAACAGAATATTCGCCTGTTGAGTGCTGTCCACCTGCACAACCCTGACACACACTTCTTGAAGAAGTTGCGCCATCACCCACACTGATGATGGCTGGGGACCGATCACCCACACTTCTTGCCCAACAACCGAAATACCCTCCGTGCCTGGGGAATGCGCCCTTTGTGATGCCAGACAGGGAATGTCACACCAAAATGTCGACCCCTGACCTGGTTGACTCCTCACCCCGACAGTCCCGTCCATCAGCTCCGCTAATTGCTTACAAATCGCCAATCCTAAGCCCGACCCCCCAAATTTACGGCTCATTGAACTATCAGCCTGAGTAAACACGTGAAAAATTTTTTGTTGAACCTCTTCTGACATACCAAGTCCAGTGTCTTCGGCCGACAATCGTATCCACAAACGTTTCTCTTCGTCCGAATCCCCGGTAAAATTATTCAACCAATCCAGGGTCCCCTCACACTCGGAACTCTCTGGATGAATTAGGGAACCGCGCAGCAGGACAGATCCCTCCATCGTAAATTTCAGCGCATTTGAAAGGTAATTACAAAGAATTTGTTTCAAACGATGAGGATCGCCAAACAGCTCGGAGGGCACATCCGGGTCGACATAGGCCGCCAGATCCAGACCCTTTCGATGCGCCCGTTCGGAAAACAGATCCACAACTTCTTCAAATAAGGACGTCAAATTGAACCCAATGTTTTCCAATGCTAATTGACCAGACTCAAGCTTTGAAAAGTCCAAAATATCATTAATAATGGTCAGCAATCCCTCACCGGACATACGGATAATGTTGACACATTCCTGTTGCTCGTGATCGAGAGATGAAGCAAGCAATACCTCCGCCATACCAATCACTCCATTTAAGGGAGTGCGAATTTCATGGCTCATCACCGCCAGAAAGGCTGCCTTGGCTCTAGTAGCAGATTCGGCCTTAATTAACGCGTGATCCAGTTCATGATTTTTCGCTTCCAACGTATCCGCAAAGGCCGACAATTCTTCTGCGGCTCGTTTTGGTTCGGTGATATCCATCCCATAGCCGCGAAGTAATCCCAAATCCGCATGGGGAGCAAATGTCCAGGAATATTGTCTATCCCCAACACTCACTTCGTAATGCATCTCTAGATGTCTTTGTGACAAACAACGCCTAGCCAACTCCAAAAAACGATCCGGTAAAGCCGTGGAAAAACCGTCCTGACCGATATGGGCTTCCTCCATCAGGCGAACCATAGCCGGATTAGCGTACAGAAGTTGTCCCGCCGCGTCGACTTCAATCACAGGAAATGGATTTTCCTTTGGAATGGACGCTAATCGCCGGGTTTCTTCCGTCAATTTCATTTCTGAACTGAGATCTCTAAACATTAATAGGAATCCAGAAGCTTCCACGTCATCCACAACAAGTGCCTTTAGTTCCACCCAACACCATTCCCCCTGCCGCATTCGCAAACGAGTCCGTGGAACCCACAGCATTGTTTTTTCCAAAAGTAATCCTGAAAAAGGGCAGATGTCCGTTCGGTCTTCCTCACGGGGAACCAGACAGTCCAAGAGATCGTGACACGAAACATTCGTGGGACAAGCAGCTCCCCATCCTAATAGACGCGAGCCGGCCAAATTCATATGGGTGAGTTGGCCCTCCCGATTCACCAGGCACACCCCAACCATCAATCCATCCCATAGGGCCTGAAACAAGAGCGGATTAGACCACATAGGCTAGGAGAAAATTTCGCGAAGGTTAATAGAAGGATCTGCAGAATCCAGCACTTTCGTAATCCTCACTTCATATTTTAATTCTGAATGGATGCCTAAATTTCTCAGTTCGGGTTGCTTGAGGAGTTCGCCAGTGCATGTCCTGATAATTTTCACCTGTGGCCTCACGCTCATCTCAGTATTCTGCTTCACCACCACAGCATCCTCACCAGTGGAAAGTTGAACAAGGGTGCCCACGGGATACACCCCCAACACACGAATCATGGCTTCGACAAACCGTGTCGGGAACTTTCCTTTTTGTGCTTCTTGGTAGACTCGTCGGATCGCTAAGGCCACAGGAAAGGAGCCGGAGGCATTCCCCATAGCGAGCAACTCATCAACATAATCGGTGAGCCCCAATAACATTCCAGAATCGGAGACCGGATTTCCCCCTAAAAGGGCAGAATATCCAGAGCCATCCAGATAGGCATGATGCTTATGAACAATATGAACGATTTCCTCCGAAAAATGCGTATTTTTTTTTATCAGCGCCACACTCATATCGACATGTTGCTGCAACAAGGAAGATTCAACTCCAATGCTCCCCCATCGTGCCTGAACAAGGTTGAGAGGCAGACGCATATATCCGACATCATGTAGCAACGCGGCGACCGCGGTTGCTTCAAGTTGCTTCACCTCCCATTTGAGCTGGATGCCAACTAGAATCGCCAATAAGGCTGTATCAACGACGTGCGAGTATAGGGTGGGGTCGAACTGCTCAAGATGCTCAATGAGCATGATCTCGGCCAGCACCGTAGGATGGGCTAATGCTTTCTCCACGAATGCCTTGGCCGTCTCCTGCATGGCGACATGAGGAATGACCTGGCCCGTTTTGACTCCTTCAAACATGTCTTCCAAGGCCGCAATCGTATCCCCGCGCAACCGTATTAATCGTTCTTGATGTTCATCTTCCAGTCCATCTTTTCCCTCTGGAAAGCATGACGTGGGCTCTGGGCTGGATGAATCATCCTGATCCAAAGGCGTTCCTGACTCCGGATGGCACTCAATGGTGTCCTCGACCGGAAAGGATTCTGCATCAGGTAACACATCGAGCCCCTTGGCAGTATCAATTTCAACTTCATGAATGCCGGACTGGAGCAATTGCTGTACATCGTGGGAAGAAAGAAGTCGGCGATGACAAAAGAACGGCGATTTCCACCATGAATCAAGGATTCGAACCAAATACATGCCGGCACATATCTGTGAACAGGCAAGACGCTTTCGAGTCGTCATAGAGGAGGACGCCCCGCAAGAAAGGTTATTCCTGGAAATGTTGAATCATGTAGAGTCAGAGGCAGAACTGCCGCGTCACGCCTACGCCCGCCGGTATAGACTGACATTCCCAACATCTTTTATGAGGAAACATCTTCGCTTATTCGAATGGGTCCCCAGTAACTCCCAGTGAGAGTAAGGCTAAAGACTTGTCATTGGTTTCACGCCTTGCCCTTTTCGCTCACGCTTACCCCTTACGTTTGTCAATTCATATCAGAATTCCATTGAGGAGAAAGAGGTTCAAGGCCGAAAAAGAAAAATGACGGTTACACCCCTGATGACACAACCGACATTTGAGGGACTTCACCGATTGCCTGATAAATAGGAATCATTTTGGCGACATTGGCTAAATCCAAAACCTGACGAACATACGGTTGAGGGTTCACCAGACTAAAGGGGATTTTCTTACTTTTGAGTGTTTGATGAGCAATTACCAAAATACCCAGGGCGGAACTATCCACAAACGATACCTGTTCGAAATCTAAGACAATGGGCAGTTCTTCTTTCATTGCCTCACCTAAACTCTCTTTAAAGGTTTTTCTTGCACCAAAGTCAAACCGTCCCGCTAGATGCAGGACCACGCCTTTTTCACTTTTTTCTTGCGTAACATTCATATACTCCTCCATCGTGTAAAACAAAAAACCTCCTTGACTATCCTATGATCATCCAAAACATCTTATCGGTGAGGATTCACAAAGAATTAAACGCTCCGGCACAATGGCTTCAACGCCAAATGGTTTTACTAAATAACGGTCGAGGAATCTGCAATTGGCGCATGAGGTGTGACACCATGCCGTCCTTATTACCCCTCACAACGCACAAATATCGCTGAGAACCACACCCTCCACTACTTCTTGTTAACCCGATACACTGACGTGCCGTTCACCCCTACCCGCTCAAAATGATCGTCCACGGCCAAGGTTGTTTCCGTGACTCCGAGAACCAAATACCCATGAGGAGCAAGAATGCCTCGAATACGATGAAGAATGGCTTTCCTGGTCTCCATATCGAAATACATCATGACATTCCGCATGAACACCAGATCCATGGTCGGAAGACCCACCCACGAACCGGCCAAATTCATCTCGCGAAACTCGATGATGTTCCGCACATTTTCACGAATCTGCCACTCCATCCCTTGCCGTGAAAAATAGGTATTCAGCATAAGCGGGGAAAGTCCTCGCTTGACTTCATATGGTCCATATCGACCTTCCTTGGCACGTTTAACCATTGCCAGGGAAATATCGGTAGCGATCAACCGAATATGCCAGGACCTCAGTTCCGGAAAATGGTGCAAAATCGTCAAGAGAATTGAATAGGGTTCCTGTCCGCTGGAACTGGCCCCGCACCATATATGCAAACGCCTGAGATTCCAATTTGCTTGAATTACTTCCGGAAGGAGCCTGTCCTTTAGAGCCTGAAATGGAGCGGGATCACGAAAAAAACTTGTTTCATTGATGGTCATAGCTTCTATAACCCGCTCGTGCAATGGGCCATAGGAAGTCTGACGAAGATGGGAAACCAAACCAGCCAGAGATCCAAAGCCTTCCTGTTTGGAAAACGGCTCAAGCCGTGATTGCATAAAATAGGTTTTCTCCACCTCTAACACCATGGCTGACCGTTCTCGAATCAGATTCCGGATGTAAGCGACATCATCAAGAGCAATTTCTGGATTCACTTGGTTTCTACTGGCAATGGCGCTAATTAGGAAACAGATGCATAGGCACCACCCATAACAACCTATACACCGAAAAAACGCCTCCCAGATCTGCAAGGAAGACGCAATGCAGAGGCAGGCTGTTCTTTAAGCACTTCAACAAGACCAATGGAAAAGGAAAGCAATACGGGCTCACAAGCCTTACGGTCAAACCTCCACGACTTTCCCCTGGCAAATCGACCAACAACATCCTGGCTTCCCTATTTAGCGCGTCCTTATCAGCACCTGGAAGAGATCTCAAGCAATCGTGACGATGACAGGAGAATCCGTCAATGGCAGTTAAAAAAACAACCTAACCCCCGGCTTACTATCATATACCTCAATGAGGTTTTCGTTAACGGGATGCCATCATTTTCAAATGAGCCAGCATAGCCGCAGGAATGTCGTTTAACGGAAGAATTTTGTCGACGCCTCCAGCCTTGATGGCCTCTTTGGGCATCCCAAAAACGACACAGGATGCTTCATCCTGGGCGAAGTTCACTGCGCCGGCCTGTTTCATTTCCAACATACCGGCAGCTCCGTCATTCCCCATGCCGGTCAGAATCACTCCTACACTATTCCCCCCGGCATACCGGGCGACCGATCGAAACATGACGTCGACTGAAGGGCGAAATCGGTTGACCAGTGGCTCTTGATTCAGAGAGACATAATAGCGGGCCCCGCTTCGGCGAAGTTCCATATGATAGTTACCCGGTGCTAACAAGGCCTGTCCAGGTATGACGCTGTCCCCTTCCTGAGCTTCTTTTACGTGAATCTGACACAATTCATTCAGCCGGTTGGCAAACGATTTCGTAAATCGCTCCGGCATATGCTGCGTCAGAATAATGGGTGGAGTATTCGGTGGCAGCACCTCCAACAATTCCCGAAGCGCTTCGGTCCCACCCGTGGACGCCCCGATGGCTATTATCGTGTCAGTGGTTTTAATCATCGCAGATTGGGCCGCCAGGGCTTTAATTCGTTCAGCACAGTCATCCGGCAGAGTGCGTTTTTTCACGTTGGCTTGGGCCGCAATCTTCACTTTATTGACAATTTGATGAGCTAAGTCCGACAAGCCATGCTGAATATCCACTGTGGGCTTGGTCACAAAATCCACAGCACCGGCTTCCAAAGCCTTGAGCGTCGTCGCCGCTCCCTGTTCAGTTAACGAACTCACCATCACCACAGGCATCGGCCGCGCGGACATGATTTTCTGCAAGAATGTGAGCCCATCCATTTTGGGCATTTCCACATCCAAGGTCAGGACGTCAGGATTAAGGGCCTTCATCTTATCTCTGGCCACATACGGGTCAGGAGCGGTTCCAACCACCTCAATCCCAGTATCTTGCGATAATATCTCCGTCATGACATTTCGAATCAACGCAGAGTCATCAACAATCAACACGCGTATTTTTTGTTCTCCCATACGGTTCCCCTCTGTTACAAAAATTCTCTCTAGCCAGAAGTGAGGTGGTAAACAACCCGCAACCCGTTTGATCCCCGAACTAACTCTACCGCTCTTTTGAATTCTTACTGGGTGCCCCCTTCTTCGTCATTCTCGACAGGTCTCATCGGGCATCCATCTTGTTTTTTTGAATGGATATTGGCTAACCACCTGCAGGTATGACCGATAACAACGTTCCTCTTCACCCCCTATGTCGTTATCGACTGACGCGACATATGTGACGTTACACGTTTTTAAAAAAGTGTAACGTCCGACTGAACAGGGGCCTGTTGAAGTTTCTTGCGATACTGCCCCTCCTCTTGCGCAATTGCACTCGCCACCACGCGATCGAGTTTTTTCATGAGCACTTTCCCCGAATCGGTAAAATAGTAGACCTTACGGGGACAGACATCTCCAATATCAGCTTTAATCGGCGATAGACCCTCCTGTTCCAAAAAGTCGAGAGCCCAAGCGGCATTTTGTGCTCCAATATCAATGGTGCCATCATAAATTTTTCCCCCGCCAAAGACCTTCGCTTCGAGCCGCTCCTTTTTCCCGCCTCGTTTAAAAATATCGTTCATCAGCATTTCCATGGCAAAGCTCCCGTACCGTCCAGAATCCGCCCAATTATCGTGTCCTTCGGTATTCGATGGAGCCGCTAACATGAAATGATTCATTCCTCCCACTCCCGCCATTGGATCACGCAGACACACCGAAATACATGAACCCAACACCGTATAGACGACTTTGGGCTCCCGGCTCACAAAATATTCGCCAGGGAGAATCACGGCCACTTCATAGGGGAAGCGAGTATCCTGCATCCGCCGAATATGTCCAAATTCCATCAATCCTGTGGATGACATAAATTCCTTGCAAATAAGAGACGACCAGTCAGGTGCATGAAAAACGGGATAAATGTTTCTGCTTCTCCACAATTAACCACTTACCCGCCCCCCCTTTTCCACGCTGACCGGTTTTTGATAAATGGTTGGGCGGAGGTACGTAAATTGATGGTCGATCCACTGTAAACTTTCTGAATGTCCGATAAACAAATATCCTCCGGGGCGGAGATATCGGTAAAACTTCTCCATGAGTTTGGCTTGCGTGGGCCGATCGAAATAAATCATGACATTCCGACAAAAAATTACATCCAGGTGACTGCGTATAGGAAATATCGGGTCCATCAAATTTATCCGTCGAAAGGCTACAAGCCGCGCGACCTGAGGGCGCACCTGCAGTTTTCCCACTTGAGGACCTTTCCCTCTGAGAAAATGTCGTTTCACAAGATCATGGGGAAGTTGACTGACCCGCTCTTCCTCATAAATACCCGAGGAGGCCTTGGCCAAGACCCGCGTAGAAATATCGGAGGCGAGAATTTTAATGTCCCATCGATTGATATCGGCAATGGCATCAGACAGGGACATGGCAATCGAATAGGGTTCTTCCCCTGAGGAAGACGCAGAAGACCAAATTCTCAAGGTCTTGGCCGATTGTGTTTCCGGAAGAACCTGATCGCGGAGAAATTCAAAATGCACCGGCTCACGAAAAAAATCGGTCTTATTCGTTGACACAAGGTCCAACAATTTCATCAACTCTTCTTCACCGCCTTTCCCGCTCACACAGTCGTAATAGGCCTGATAGGATGGCAGGTGAAGATCTCGAAGGCGTTTCCCCAAACGAGAAACTAAAAGCGTTTTTTTGGGGAAATCAAGAGTAATACCGACTTGCTGATAAATCAGATGCTTAAACAGTTCAAATTCTTTGTCAGTCAACGTTGCCGTCATCATCTTGTCCTTTATCGGCCAATGCTCCAAGGGGAAAGTTGAAGGACATCATGCCAAAGCGTGAAGCTCCCCCCAGCAAGCTGGGGGGCATCTTTTAAATGTGTTGTCTAATGACAATTGCGCATTCCTCCCCTCAGCAAGCTGAGGGGTATCCTGCGCTATTTTTATGAAAGGAAGAAGTAGCGAGAAAACACACAATCTCCCAGCTACACCTCAGCCATTGCTCCCCAACCTTCTGAAAAAAATACCATCCCATAAACCACATACGCCGTCAGAAGGCGTTCCCTCAAACAATGCATTCTGTCCACCATCACGCCAACACTCTCCCATTTCGCAACTTCCAGAGCCCAAACCACCATAATTCATGGTGGCCAATCCTATGATGGGCATCGCAAAGCCGGTATGGACGGCATATACCGAGACCAATATTAGGCAGCTGTTTCACCAAACCGATCACGCTAGATAAGGCATTGATTGGTGACAAACAGCATCAACCAGACCACAGGCAACCATCATTTATTTTCCATGATCCATCACCTTATGACCCTTGATGGCACGGACTCCCAAAAAGACCAGTTTAAAAGCTTGCCAAATTTTCAAAAACCAACTTCTGTAAAATATTTCCAATGGCCGTAATTGAACGGTGCAACGATTGACGCCTCGTTTCACCCCTCCATTTCAACCGCACTCCTTTTTTTCTTTTTTCCATCTCATATTATCGGCACATCCCTGACCGAATGTAAGGATTTGAGAAATTTTAAAAGAAGGGAATCCCAGGGAGAGAATAAAAAAGGCGAGGAAGGTTGTTATACCCTCCCCGCCTTTTCTCAAGACGATTAGTCTTAGAACGAAACTATTTCAGTCTGACAACAATGGCTCCCATAAAGTCACCCTTCTTCCAATCTTTTTTGGTCGTCTTAGGGTGTTTGTTATGGCAATCGGCACAACTATCCGCGATAGCATAATCGGCGGACATCCCAACGGTCGCCCCGCCATCTTCCGTCACGATCACTTTTTCTTTTCCTTTGGCTAATTCCGCTAACATTTCTTTTTCTTTTGCGCTCTTGGGTGAATTAGACGCATACAAGGGATCGGTTCCTACCAAGGACAAATCAAATTCTTTCAATTCCTTTCCAAGTTCTTTCACAAATTGAGCTGGAAGCATCATGCCGTGATCATCTTTTACCCAATCTTCATCAGGTTTCATGCCACCTTTGCTCGCATCGGCCACCACACCTTTGACGTACACCGTCCTGGCAGCCTTAGCTGTGGCCAGGATGTACTTCGCCGCCAATTCCTTGGCCGCGTCTGCGGCTTGGCCCACCGGTACAACTAGGGCAAGCCCAATCATGAAGACGACAAACATCATTGCGAATGCAGTCCATCTTCTCATAACAACCCTCCTCCTGTGAGTGTTGGAAAATATGGTATGAACGATTTAGATGCCCTGATCCGGGATTGTAGGTTAGCCGACATAACCAGGAACAGTCAATATGAAAGTAACCCTGCTACTCATCAAGTCGGAGAAATGAAAAGTGAAGAGGCCCCATTTGCGGAAGCCAGACTCACAAGCCAAAGAAGAGAAAATGGCAGAATGAAAATAAAGAAAGGGAAGGATCAGGAGAGAGGAAGGAAGCCCTTTGTCAGCGACAAGATAGGAAAACCCGTGCGGGAAATCATTCGTGAGGGGGAAGCCGAAGGAACTTTCTTCCCTTCCCCCTCAAGCTTTACGGCTCCTTAGAATTCTTCAAAAAAGTCGTCGCCGCTCCCTTTGGACGACGTGTGCCCATTG
>JAGQKG010000269.1 GCA_020430245.1 Nitrospira sp. | reverse complement strand
TAGATCGCTTAGCTGGCGATCGACATCATCAGGGCGTGGTAGCTCAGGTTTCCGCCAAGGAGTATCTGGAGGGAGAGGAGTTGCTGGACCTACTTTCTCTTAACCCGATCCCTGCTTTATTAGTGGTGTTAGACCAAATCCAGGATCCACATAATCTAGGTGCAATTGTCCGTTCGGTAGAGGCGGCCGGTGGAGATGGGATTGTCATCCCCAAGCACCGTGCCGTGGGTCTGACGGGTGGGGTGGCCAAAGCATCGGCTGGAGCGTTAGAGCATGTGTCCATTGCCAGGGTAGCCAATACGGGAAAGTTTCTTGAAACATGTCAAAAGCAGGACTTCAGGACTGTAGCATTAGTCCCGGAAGGAGTTGAATCCTATTCAGAGGTAGACCTCACAGAACCCGTTGCGCTGGTGTTTGGAAGTGAAGGAGAAGGGATCCGGCCGATTGTCCTGAAAAAATGCGACCAACAAGTGAGGATACCGATGTTTGGAAAAATGAACTCGCTGAATTTGTCAGTTGCCGTAGCAGTGACACTCTTTGAGGCAGTTCGCCAACGGACTCAGAAACGATAAGAGCCGCGAAAAATTATTTGATCTGAATCAGGCCTTCCTGAATTGCGGCATTGAGCAGTTGGGCGGCATTAGAAACCCGAACTTTCTTCATCATATTGGCCCGGTGGGCTTCGACTGTTTTGACGCTAATCTTTAATTGCTGTGCAATCTCTTTATTCTTCAACCCTGACCAGATGAGTTGCAGGATTTCTTGCTCGCGTTGAGTTAGGGCCTCGGGGCGTTTTCGCTTAATAGGCTGCATGTCCAATTTTTCCGGCTTCAGTTGGTTGGTCATGGGTACCTCAGGCACTTTCTCTAGGCGAATTATCTAAGGGAGAATATCAGGTCATTTTAGGATTGTAAACCAAAATCATACGTAAACTCACCCTAGTCGAATTAACTACGGAATATGTGACATTTATGTCTCACTGGATTGTTTGGCCGAGCGTCTTTATTCTGGGAACCATCATTGGAAGCTTCTTGACGGTATGTGTGCACAGAGTGCCAAAGGGGCAGTCTGTGGTGGCTCCTCGATCCGCGTGCCCTCATTGCGGAGGGCAAATAGGTTGGTATGACAATGTCCCTCTTTTGAGCTTCATCTGGCTGCTGGGAAGGTGTCGAGCTTGTCATGCGGGTATACCCACAAAATATCCCATTATTGAGTTGACAAATGGCTTGGGCTATCTCCTGGTGGTCTGGCGATTTGGCCTCATGTGGACCACGATCGTGTATGCGGGATTGGTGTCGGTGTTCCTTGTAGTGGCTTGGATTGATTGGGACCACAAAATTATACCAGATGTGATTACATTACCGGGGATTGTGGTTGGATTTTTGTGCGCATCCTTCCTGCTCCCGACGGGCTGGATCAATTCGCTAGTTGGTCTGTTGGTGGGGGGCGGGTTTTTATTAGCTCTCGCGTGGGTCAGCCCCTTCTTATTCGGGAAAGAAGGTATTGGGGGCGGTGATATTAAATTTTTGGCCATGGTGGGAGCCTTTCTGGGATGGCAGCAGGCCTTACTGACCCTGATGGTGGGATCAGTGGTGGGAGCCGTTGTCGGGATAGTGTTGCTTGCCACGAAGGTGCTTGAAAAAGGCCAATACATTCCTTTCGGACCTTATTTAGCACTCGGAGGCCTGATTGCGGTGGTATGGGGAACGGAATTATGGCACTGGTATTTTCATGGCTTGTTATAGGGACCAAACGAATCCCGCAAGCAGGTACCATCCATAGGGAGTCGGTTTAAGATGTCACTGTAGAAGGGATAAGGCGGTTGAAGAGATCTCTTTGGTGTAACAGAGGTTTTTCCCTCACTGAATTGATCATCGTGCTTGGCCTTATCGGGGTAATATTGATGTTAGCCCAGACCTGGTTGGTATCCCAGTTACCTCATTGGCGATTGAATGGAGCAGCCAGGCAGGTGACCTCTGACCTTTTAGGGGCAAAAATGAAGGCTGTGGTTGAGCGGAATAGGCAAAGAGTCTTTTTTCAGGATAATCATCGGTATGTGTTATTGGATGATGATAATAATAATGGAAAGTCCGACCCTGGTGAACTTCTTGTAGCTCGCGATATTCAGGAGAGCTATCCGGATGTCAAGATGACGTCATCCAACAATCCCTCCTTTCTCCCAAGAGGAACGGCGTCCAGTTTAGCTTCTATTACACTTTCCAATTCTGCTGGGAAACGAATTATTACGGTCAGTATAACCGGACGTGTCAAGGTGAAGTCTTAAATGAACGCCAATATTCAGGAGCGATATTCAGTGAGGATGTCCCTTCGGGATCAACGAGGGTTCTCCCTGTTAGAAGTGCTCATGGCCTTGGTGGTGGTGTTCCTGGCGCTCCTTGGATTTGCAGGCTATTCCGTTGTTGCCCATACGGGCATGACCGCAAGTGAAAAAATGACTAGAGCTGTCACCCTCGCTCAGGAAAAATTGGAAGACGTGCGCCGGGATGGAGTTCCCATTTCGTTAACCGATACATGGATTAACACAGAATCCTATGGTTCTATTGCCGGTGCGATGCATCACCAACGCACACTCACCATTCAACCCCATATTCCCATGTCAGGGTTGCACACTGTCACGGTGGAAGTGCGATGGGATCACGATGCCCATAGCACCACACTCACCACCTTTCTTGTAAAGTAAAAGTGAATACGCAGATGCCACATGGTTCAACATGGTCACCTCAGGGCTATACGCTCATCGAAGTGATCGTGGCTCTTGGCCTGAGTCTCTTCACAATAAGTGCGGTGTATTCGCTTTATGTTCAAGAACTCAAAGCCCAGGGTGTGCGAGAAAATATCTTGGACATGCAGCAACAGGCTCGCGTGGTGGTTGATTTGGTAACCCGAGAAATCCTGATGGCCGGCTATGATCCTCGCGGAGTGAATCGCGATACCGATCTTACTAATGATTTTGAGGGCATCACGTATGATCCGGAAAAGCTCTCTATCAAGGCTGATATGAATGGGAATGGTATCACCAGCGATGCCAATGAATCGATTGTCTTTGTCTATGATGCTACGACCCACATGCTCCGGCGTAATACTGGTGGAGGAAACCAACCATTTGGTGAGGATATTGAAGCGTTTGTCGTAGACTATCTTGACCAGGGTGGGAACCCGACCACAGATTCCAAAGCCATACGACAAGTTAGAATTTCGGTGACCGCCCGAACGGCACAACCCGATCCACAATATGCCAAAAACGGTGGGTATCGAACAGTGACCCTCCATTCCCGAATCACGATGAGAAATAGCCAATCATGATTGGTCGCAATAGTCAGGCAGGAATGGAGCCTTGTCACAATGCCATGGGTGGAGCGCTCATAGCAGCCTTGTTGTTGGTCGCGATTTCCTCAATTATGGGTGCGACGATTCTGTTTGCCACCTCCACCGATTTACAAATCAGTGGAAATTTTCGAAGGGCGATGGCGGCGTTCTATGCCGCAGAGGCGGGTATCGCAGAAACCGTCGTTCGTTTAGGTGGATCTTCCTTGTCAAACCCAGGGTATCTCGGCGACCCTTCTCCCGTCCTGCAAGCAAATTGGTCCGCCTATGTCTTGTCCTCCCCTGACTGGAAACCAGAGAATGATCCGGATTATTCAGGGGTTTTCACCAATTATTTTCCTTTGAGCGGAAATCTCACCAATACGGCAGTTCTTCCAAATAGTGTGCAAACTGTTCTGCCTTACTGGACTAAAATTCGTCATAAAACCGAGTATGATGCGGAACGAGCGGGGCACACTTCTCTGACCCCTCACTACCATGATGGGGATGGGGTAACCGCGATGCATTCAATAAATAACCAAGGCAACCTAGTCTTCTTTGGATATGCATCAGAAAATGGATTCACCCCTACGTCATTTACCTCCACAAATCCAACACCATATTCCCCAGTCGAAATCATCATCAGTCAAGGTGAGGTAGAAGGTGCCCCGTCTCTGATTCAAGTGGAGGTTGCACACCCATCTGGCCCTCCATTG
>JAGQKG010000268.1 GCA_020430245.1 Nitrospira sp. | reverse complement strand
CCGGCTCTTTGCCATGAACACGCTCCAAGCGCCGGACGATAAAATGGCCACGCGCCATACATTGAAAATGATCCATAAATAGCAAATTGATGGTGGCTCCCCCGGCGGCCCCCAATAACGGGATCGCCTGAGCGGCGGCTTTTTCCGACACTTGCAGACTGTACCGTGAGGCAATTTTAGAGAGAAATCGTAACAATGCCGGGGCGCCTGACCCGGCTAACCCATGTTCCAGCAAATATTTGCCGGCTTCGGTCATCGCTCCGCCCAATGCGGCCCTCACGGCAAAATACCCCGTGTCCGCTCCGTCATCGGCCTTGCTGGTACCACCCATGGCAAACACTTCCAAACAGGCAAGTTTGCTCTGAACCTCGGCAATGGGTTCTCCTTCACTTCGGGCAATATCAGCAATGGAGCGCAACATCAGGGTTGTGGAGATCGGCAACTCCACGGTCAAGGCCATCAGCCCGAATGCTCCCCCTATTCCCCCGCTCACGATCGAGAGCGCCCGGTGAGCCCTATTTGCCGGTTCACCCCGATACCGTTCATCCAAACTGGATACAGCCAAATCCAACGCTTTGGTCAAGGCTTTTTGTGTGGTCGTCAGAAGTTTGTCGGAAAAACCATCGGGCAGCATCGTGATGGCCTTTTCGACCCGACCGCCGATGAGATTCGTGACTTTGGCCGCAAAGCTGGGATGCTCTAACAGATCGACTGCTAACGCTAAATCCTGCTCGTCGACTTTTGTGAAATTGGTCATGAGCGCGATCTCCCCGGTTTTCCTGTGCAGCACACGAGTTGGAGTATTATATGGCAATGGATAGCAGACACCGTCAGCCTGCCTGTTGTCGATGACTCAGCAGCCCCTCACTTTCGTGGGTCAATCGTTCCCGTGACGAGCCAATCATTCCCGAGCTTTTTGAGTTGACAATCAGCGAGTGGCCGGGCCCGATCAAGCTTTTTCGGCGACTGCCCGCCGATGAGGCCCATGGCATCCTGCCCCCCGAGCAGCATTGGAGCCATGTACAATCTTACCCGATTCACCAGACCCTGTTGAAGCGCGGTCGCATTGAGCGTCCCGCCTCCCTCGATGAGGACAGAAGTCAGTCCCTCCTTCCCTAATCGGGAGAGACAGGCTTTCAAGGAAACTCGTCCGGCGTGCCGCGGCAACACCCAGACCTGAATGCCACGTTTTCTATAATGTTGGATTTTTGGGAGTGGAGCCTGTGTGGTCGTGCACAGAATAGTGGGCTGCTCACCGACCCATTGCAATACCTTGGCATGGGAAGGAATGCGCAACCGGCTATCGAGCACGACTCTCACCGGTTGCCGTCCCACCCGTCTATTGGTCATCGTTCTTCCTCTGGCAGACAATTCCGGATCGTCGGCGATGACCGTTCCGACTCCCACGAGAATAGCATCCATCTGGTTGCGCAGACGATGGACATCCTGACGTGCGCGCTCCCCTGTAATCCAATGCGATTCATTTGTGGCCGTCGCGATTTTTCCATCCAACGTCATCGCCCCTTTGAGGACCACCAACGGACGTCCGGTGGTGATCCAATAGGCATACACCTCATTCAGGTGCCTGGCATCCAGTTCACACACCCCAACCGACACGGGAACCTTCGCGTGCTTGAGTTGTTGAAGCCCGCGTCCACTGACCTGTGGGTTGGGATCGACCATCGCGACGCATATCCGCGCTAACCCGGATTGAATGAGGAATGGAACACAGGGAGGCGTGCGCTTGCGGGTATGACAACAGGGTTCTAACGTCACATAGAGGACGGCTCCTCGGGCTTGAGGACCGGCTTGATGGAGGGCTAAGATTTCTGCATGAGGCTCGCCGGACCGGCGATGATAAGCTTCCCCGACGATCTGTCCATTCTTGACGATCACCGCCCCTACCATGGGATTGGGACTCGTACGCCCTTTCCCCTTGGCCGCGAGGGAAAGGGCTCGCTTCATGAAAGTGGCATCTGATGGAACGGACGTCACCGCCTTTTAGCAGACGTAGCCCGTTTTTTAGTTGCAGGAGAGGAAGAAGCCATTTTTTTAGATGGACTCTTTTTGCTCTTTGTCTTCGTCACAACATTCTTCTTCACTCTGCTTTTCGCTGCCGCTTTCTTTGTGGCTGGTTTTTTCCCGAGCCACGACTTTCCTGGTCGTGACTTTTTTCCCGGTCGTTTTTTTGAATGGTGCCTTTTTAGCGGTATGGGTGGGACCGGATTTGGTCGTCACCGTCCGGGACTGACCGGTGTTGCCCGACGTTGATCGAGTTTGTCGTTGACTCTCCTCACGTTCGAGCACTGCCACAGCGGCTTGAGCCGCAGCAAGTCGTGCGATGGCCACACGGTAAGGCGAACAACTCACATAATTCAGGCCTAATTCATGACAAAAGGCGACGGAACTCGGTTCACCGCCATGCTCTCCGCAAATTCCAAGTTTGATTGACGGGCGCGTATTCCGCCCTTCCTGAATCGCCCATTTCATGAGGGCTCCAACCCCTTCCTGATCCAATATGGCAAAGGGATCCGCTTCCAATATGTTTTCGGCCTTTTTATCGATCGTGGACTTACACATCCGGCACACCATTTTTTTCCAATCCACGTTGGTCCGTTGACAAACCGGGCACCGATCCTGTCGATCCAGATAAAACCCGATATAGGGTCCTGCGTCATCGCGGGAAAACCCGAACGTCGTTTGCGTCAGGTCATTGGTCCCAAAGGAAAAGAACTCGGCATGCTCGGCGATTTGTGCGGCGGTGACGACCGCACGAGGCAGTTCGATCATCGTGCCGATTAAGTAATTCAACTTCATGCCGTATTGCGCCATGGTCTGTTGCGCCACTTCTTGGATCAGTTCCTTCTGAGCTTTCATCTCTGAAGGCATCCCCACCAACGGGATCATAATCTCCGGCACAATCTTCTTTCCTTCGCGCGCCACTTCACAGGCCGCTTCAAAAATTCCCTGAACCTGCATGCGCGTAATTTCCGGCATGGTAATCCCCAGTCGACATCCCCGGAGACCCAGCATGGGATTATATTCATGTAACTCTTCGACCCGATCCAGAATGCGCTGCTTTTCTTGAATGACCTGCGGATCCCCATTGGTGACTTCTAATTTCGCCAGTTCAACCAGCAAATGTTCCCGTTTGGGTAGAAACTCATGGAGGGGAGGATCGAGTAAGCGAATCGTGACCGGAAATCCCTTCATTTCCCGATAAAGCCCAATAAAGTCTTGCCGTTGAAGAGGCAAAAGCTGCTCTAAATACAACTTCCGTTCTTCTCTGGAGGAGGCCAGGATCATTTGCTGCATGATGGGTACCCGGTCCTCGGCAAAAAACATGTGCTCCGTCCGGCAGAGCCCGATGCCCTCGGCCCCGAATCCCCGCGCGATGTGCGCTTGCTCGGGAATGTCCGCATTGGATCGAATCTTCAGCACTCTGAACGCATCGGCCCATTTTAATATCGTCGAGAAATACTGATATTTTTCAGAATCTTTCGGTTCCATCCTTCCCTGAATGACCTGGATCACTTCGGAGTCCACCACTGGAATGTCTCCCGCATAGACCTGTCCGGTAAACCCGTTCAAGGAGAGAAAGTCTCCTTCGGACAGGACCATGGTTCCAAACTGGACTTTTCCATTCGATAAGACCTCCACGGCCTCGCACCCGGCAATACAGACTTTTCCCATCTGACGGGCCACGACAGCCGCATGCGAGGTCATTCCGCCCTTAGCCGTCAGAAATCCTTCCGCGGCATGCATCCCATGAATATCATCAGGACTGGTTTCATGGCGGACGAGAATGGCCCGTTCCCCCTTGGCTTTCATCGCCACGGCCCGATCCGGGCTCAGAGCAATACGGCCGGCCGCAGCTCCCGGACCAGCCGGCAGCCCTTTCCCGACTGCCTGAAATTTGGCCTCATCACTGCTTTCGAAAATGGGGTACAGATATTGGGAGAGTTGTTCGGGAGCAACCCGTTTGACGGCTTCTCGCCGGTCGATGAGCCCCTGCCGTACCATATCCACAGCAATACGAACCGCGGCAATCCCGGTCCGTTTTCCAACCCGGGTTTGCAACA
>JAGQKG010000267.1 GCA_020430245.1 Nitrospira sp. | reverse complement strand
TTTGCGGCAAGCCGTTTGACAGAGATAATCTGTGCTTGAATTCGAGTGGCAAAAGATTCTACGGAATGGGAGGTGGTCATCACGTCGATGAAGTGTTCTTGTGCCATAATGGATTCGATTTCAGCGAGGAGGGTTTCCGTGTCCTGAAAGGCTTGTAAAAGTTGGTTCAGCTCCCCGTGATCAGGCGTCGGAGCCGAAACGTCTGCCAGGAGCGCACGAACGTCTTGAAGATGCTGTTTGGCAAAGGCGAGAGCCACCTCGGCATTGGCTTTGGACTCCTTTTTATTGGCGATGGCTTCGATTTTGGCCTGCGTGGCGTTGTTGAAGACTTCCGACAGCATGGTGATGACAGGATCATAATTACGAAAAAGCGGCATCCGATCTCCCTGTCGATCCAGTTTTTGTTGTACCTGTCGAAATGCCGTTTCCGCTTCAGTGAATCTCTCGATTGCGTAATGCTCGGCTTCTGATATTCTCGCGTCTTCAAGAGCTTGTGTGGCTGCGTTCAATTGGGAGATAGGTGGTTCTGCGCAACCGGTCAAGAGCAGCCAGGTCAGGAACAGCACATGTCTGACCCAGGGAAAGTCAACGGTTCGAGGCATGTGCCCGTTGAGAGAGTTCCATCCAGCGTTGATTTGGATGCTTTCAGTCACGATGGTTGAGATATCCTTATAATTCCGGAAGGTCGCTTTTCTTTAGGAGGAAGAGGGGCCGAACTATTCCGGCCCCTCTTGTTTATCGCCCGAATCAAAACCTGAACAGGTGGGGCCTTTTCCTTGATGGTAAAAGGTCGTGAATTGCAGGTATCGGGTATCGTCCGGATACCTATTTGCCCATTGGCTTTTTGGCCGGATTTTGCTGTGGCTTAGCAGGGCTGGGAGCGGCAGTCGGTTTCCCGATTGGCATACCCTTTTTGGGGTCTTTTGGATTTGATTGGTTCACAGTAGCACCTCCTTTAAAGGTTAGGTAAGCCGTCATGGCTTACTACTCTTAGATATAGCAGCAAAGGTAATGCCAGATTGTGATCTGCTGTGCAGGAGGAATTCCTGCATTTTTATGAGTTATTGCGGGGAAAATTCTTGCAAGAACCTCATGCGCAGAGACATCCTGTCCAATGAAAGAAATCTTGTCCATTTTTCCTGAAAATTTTGGTTCAGATTTGGAGTGTCTCTGTAAAATATTATCCGGCGTTTCGATGGAGGTCCGGGATTGGTTTCTATCTTAAAGGCAGAGGGTTAATCTTGCTTCCACCATTCTGTTGCCGGTGCTGGTTGATGCCAGGTAGGCCTGCACGTAGGACCTTTGATTCGTGTATGAAACAGGAGGGGATGTGTGCCTCTTATGAGGATTGGCGTTGTAAATATTGCGCTGCGGCATCCAAGGCCCGGCTCAGCAGGTCAGGCCCGGCCCAGGTTCGGGTGTTCTGGCTTTTATGGACTGTGGCCCAGTCCAGCGCAAATGGGAGGGGAATGAGACGAACCGGGCCGTGGTAACAATCCGTCCAAAGTTTGCTCAGAACCGTCCCGATTCGAAATGGGGAGGGAATCTGTCGGATCGGGTTTCGTATCAAGTCTTGGCAAAGTTCCGCAGGAGAAGTGACCAGCAATTCCCGGCAGGCGGATGGCCGTTGTTCATAGATTGAGCAGATTTCATCTTCCAGAAATGGACAGGGCATTCGAAGCGCATAGTACGCGCGATTAAGAGGTTCCAATGCTTCGTCGGTGCTTTGATCCTCAGAAAAGGCCACTCGTTGCAACCCCTCTTCCAAGCCGGCCTCACGCAAGGTCCTTTGAGCCGTCTGAAATCGCTCGAGCAACCGCTCCTTTTTTGGAGATGGAAGGGCTTCAACAACCGACAGGAGCGCAAGGGCCTCCGGAGGAGCGACGGGAATCATCATGCGACAGCAGGCGGCGCAGCCTTTTTGGCAGGATATGGTGGTCCCGGATTGAGTGGTGGTGTCGATGGCCAGCTGGTGGGCTTGCTCTCCAAGGGATCGCATGAGCGGGAGAATGTCGGTAATAGGAATGAATCCCGTCGGTACCGCAACCGACGCCGTCAGATGTCCGACTGGGGTTTGAATATCCAGATTGTAGGATTCGTGAGGGGTGGAAGATTCCATGAGCCAATCTATAGGGGAAGTACTCTGGTCAACGAATAGGAAAAAAGGCTGTGAGACACTGGATTCGACTTTCTCGGGAAAGCAGATTATACGGAAATTGTAGAAGAAATCGTGGCAAAAAGAAACGCTGATCGTTTCTGGTTACAACCGTGAGCTGAAAGCATTTTCCTGTGAGCTGTTTTCTCGAATGCATCTACCCTGTCTTAAGCACTCCTGACCGTTCAGCACGATATGGGGGGACTGGTTTGGTGCTGGGTATGGGGTTTAGCGGACTCGTGGTCTCTGCCTCCTTTGGCGATTACCAGAGAAGGCAGAGAAGAGAAGGCCTGCTTGCCATTTCAGCCCGTGCCTAAGCGCTAATGAGGTTTCACCCTGGTCATGATTTTATCGGTCCAGGCTAATAAGATGGCCGATCCTAAAAAGGTCAGATGGATAATGAGTTGCCATTGAATGTGTTCAATGGGCACATTGGCAATGTTGACGAAGGCCTTGAGTAAATGAATGCTGGATATGCCAATCAACGAGGCTGCGAGTTTAACTTTGATCGTGCCCGGGTCAATATGGCTGAGCCAATCCGGTCGATCAGGATGACTCTCCAGACTTATTTTACTGACAAATGTCGCATAGCCTCCGATGACGACCATGGTGAGCAGATTGGCCACCATAGTGATATCCACCAGGGTGAGGATTCCTAACATAAATACGGTTTCGGTGAGGTTCCCAATGTCGTGCACCATATGCCATAGTTCGGTCAGGAATTTCCATGCATAGAGTACTTCAGCGAGGATCAATCCACCATATAAGGGTGCTTGTATCCAACGACTGGCAAAAATGCCCATTTCGAATACATGTTCGATCCAATGGGGAATGTCTTCCGGTGAGGAACCGAGAGGAGAATCCGGTGCAGTCGGGGATTGGGCCATAAAAACCTCCTTTGAAAAAATGATGAATCAACGCTTAAGGCTCTCCAGTCTATCTGGGAGCATGACTGTGTTTGGAATGCATGCGAACAATCCTCGTTAAACCTTAAAAGAGTGATCGTTGGCGCAGAATTTGATGTGAGAAAAAAGGAAGGTACATCATTCCAAGTTGATCAATGACTGTTGGCAGGGAAGAAATTTTATGAGTGAGGCGGAATAATCAACATTTGCGCGAGAGGTGGGTGAGCACGAAATTGCAACTAAGGCATGAAATGGTGTTCTTGAATGTAGTGGTCAGTTTGGCAAATATACTGGGAGCGTTCAAATCAGATCAAGTTTTTCTAAACCGGTCCCCAGTGAGGAATCCGACTTTCATTTCTGATGGCATCGGCCACCGACATATTAGGCGGTGACTGATGCACACATAGGCTCTCTCAAGCGCTATGCCGGGTAACTCCCTTAGAAAACTAGCGTCACCGAGAACTGTAAGATGCGCCCGGTATCAAGTTTCTCTTTATCCTGAACCGTCAGTGACCATTTCCCCTTTGGATTTTTGCCGACGAATGCCAGGAGGTCGGGTGTCGTGGTGACATCATAGGTGGTGTGGATATTATCTGTGCCGCCTCCAATCCGATTATGAAGCAAAATGGAGGATACTCCTGTTGAATTGGGGGGTACTAGCTTAATGATCAAATCACCGATATACGAATGCTCAATGTCCACTCCGATCTTGATGGAAGTGAGCGGAGTGGTCTCGGCCACTTGAAGAGAGAGTTGTGACGTTTGCAAGTCGCGAATGGGGATGATGGCGGTCGAGGTATGAACAGTGGTAGGAGTCGGAATGGCCGGTGCAGCCAATTCTACTGCCCGTTTGGCATTGATCCGGCCATACCCGTATAAAGTGCTATGGCCGTTGGTGTCATATTTGCCGGCGCTTGGATCAATTTGATCGCATGAGCGTTTGAGCAGATCTTTGACTTCATCCCATCGCAGGGAGGGGTTGCGAGCGAGAATGAGGGCGGCCACCCCTGCGACACCGGGACATGC
>JAGQKG010000266.1 GCA_020430245.1 Nitrospira sp. | reverse complement strand
CTTGTAATGAGTAAGTGTGCGGCGATTGTATGGTGCCGTTCGGAGGCGAATGGTAGCGAACCTGTGGGAAAAAGTATAGATAGATGGTGTGGAAAGTCTGGGCTTGTGGATGCATAAAAGCGTGATGTCAGGTTCTTGACGAAGACCTCTGTTGGACGAGTTCATCTGCTCGAAGCGGAGGTAGAAGCGAAAGCGAGGGGCATGGTACAACATGAAAATTTAGAAGGGATGTCCGACCCTGATTCAGAAAGGAACTCCCAATGGCCGATCAATGGATGCTTCGGGATGTCGAGTTTTCCAATTGCAATTGTACCTAGGGATGTGGATGCCAATTTAATGCCCCTTCCACCAAGGGGTTTTGTGAAGCGATGGGCTCAGGTCATATCGAAGAAGGGTATTTTAATGACACCCGCTTGGATGGTTTGAATGACGTCATGTTGTTGTAACGGCCTGGCGAAATTGCACAGGGAAATGGATCACAACAGATTTTCATTTTAGACGACGAAGAATGTAGGTAATCTTAGCAGATATGTCATAAGCTCTCGATAACCAAGGAGAGTAGAAAGTGTCCAGTTTTTCCGAGCAAATGGTCACCATGTTCAAGTTTGATGACCGGCACCATTGGCTTCGCGACGCAGATCTTACCTATTGTGCCGCGCGGCAACTCTTACTTTGCGAGGATGTTTTCTTCCGTTCACCGGTTGGTTACCTTCTTCACCAGGCTGTAGAGAAGTATCTCAAGACACTTAGGAAGGTGTTATCGCCTGATATTCCTGAAAGGCAAGGCAGTCATAATTTATGTGCTCTCCACAGTGATGTAAAGAATCAAAAAAAACTCCTCGATGTACCTGAAGTCAAAAATGCAATTTCGGACTTAAACACCTTCCAGCATTGGCGCTATCAAGATAGGCCATCGAATCAAACGCGCAAGGCCATGGACGACGGGCTGGCTAGCGCTGATCTTGTGGTTGCAAGAGTTCGCACGGAGATTCCAATAGAAATTCGCTTCCAAGGTCTTTACCGAATTCTTCAACTCTCCGGTATACATGGCGAACTATTACTCAATGCATTGTTGGTTAACAACTTCCAGCGAGCTCATTGGAAATCTGATCTTTTGGGAATAAGCGAACACTTAGACGGAATAATTAAAACAATCTGAATCCATGAAGCTCGGAGCATTTAAGATCTACTCGGTCGCTGGTGGCCGATTTTGACTGGATGTGCTTGTGTTATATTTGGATTGGCGCCGAAAGCCCTGCGGGAGCGAAACACTCTTTGGTCCAGGGTCTAGGTATCGGGGTTCTCATTAGAAGTCGCCGATATTTTCCGATAAGGAATACATTTCACTCTCACAAGGGTGGCTGCTTCTCTCCTGCTCTCTTTACTTCTAGGCTATGTCAAAGGCAGAGGCTTGAAGAAACCTCGTCGCTGAGTCCCGTTTCCTGATGCAGTAGGGAACGCTCTGCAGGCCAAAGTGTCCGCTTCCCGGTTATTCAACCTACCTGTCAGTTGCTGGTTGTTCCTGGGGTTCTTATAGTCCCTTTCCATGAGCCCCTCTACTGCTCCTTCATTTTTTGTGGAACATTGGCGACCGGGCGTTCGTGGCGCGTTTCGATTGGGACTTCATCATGGTGCATTTTGTCTCGGCTGCTGCTGGGCCTTGATGGGGTTGTTGTTTGTGGGTGGGATAATGAATGTGCTTTGGATCGGGGCGATCACAGTCTTTGTTTTTGTGGAAAAAATAATGCCGCCTGGCACTTGGAGTGGCGGGTTGGGATGGGTTGCGGGGATTGGATTGATTGTAAGTGGGGTGGGGATGTTGGTGATGGCGTAATGGGTTGTCCCTTTGGGGATGGGTCCCTTCCGCGACTGCTCGATTACTTTGTGGGTGAATCCGGTGTGACGACGACTACGCCGTCTTCGGTGACGGGAAAGCGTTGACTGTCGTGGTGGAGATCGTGACCGATGATGGTATCGGGGGGAATGACGACGCCCTTATCGATAATGGCCCGGCGAATGCGGGATCGCTCGCCGATTTTGACATTTTCCATAATGACGGAATCGTGGACTTTGGTATGAGGCTCAATGCGAACGTTTGGTGAAAGCACACAATTTTGTACCAGGCTTCCGGAGATAATGCAGCCTCCGGAGACGATGGAATCCAGTGCCATGCCTCTCCGCCCTCCCTTGAACTCATCGGCAAAGACAAATTTGGCTGGCGGATATTGGCCTTGGTAGGTGCGAATGGGCCAGGCCTCATCATAGAGGTTGAGGTGGGGATCAACGCTGACGAGATCCATGTTGGCTTTGTAGTAGGCGTCCAGGGTGCCGATGTCCCGCCAGTACTTAACCTGTTTTTTGTTTTCATCTTCAAAATTATAGGCAAAAACTTTTTTGTTGTTCTGGATCATGTTGGGAATGATGTTTTTCCCGAAGTCATGGGCCGTGGCCATTCCGGAATCTTTGCGTAGTTCCTCATAGAGTTGGTCTGTACGAAAAAGATATATGCCCATGGAAATAAACGCATGCGTGGGGTCATCCGGTAGGTGAAAGGGGTTGGCCGGTTTTTCTTCAAACCGTGTGACACGGTTTGATGGATCTACCCCAAGGACACCGAACTGCCGAGCTTCTTCGACCGGCCATTCAAGGGCACCCACGACGGCATCCGCCTCCGTTTCCTGCATGAACCTGAGCATGTCGGCATAGTTCATTTTGTACAGATGATCTCCGGCCAGCACCAATAAAAAATTCGGGCGTTCCTGTTCCAGCAGAAAAAGATTTTGATGGACCGCGTCGGCTGTGCCCCGATACCACTCGGCGTTGATCCGTTGTTGCGGTGGGATGGAAAAGATGAATTCGCCAAGCTCCGGGTTGAAAATCGACCAGCCTCTTCGGATGTGGCGGTCTAATGAATGGGATTTATATTGAATGAGCACGGCAATTTTGCGAAGCCCTGAATTGAGGCAATTGCTCAAGGTTACGTCGATGATGCGGTATTTGCCTCCAAAAGGCACCGCAGGTTTAGCACGATGTTGGGTGAGTGGGAGGAGCCGCTCCCCGCGGCCACCGGCAAGGATCATGGTATAGATATCAGTCATGGGAGATTATGATATCAAATGGCTGGAATGGAAGGTATGGGTTCGGTCCTGACTGTTGCTTGGCGTGCAAGTCCTCGGCTGTCAATGGAGGTTGGATGAGTTGGTTAAGCGTTGCCCGATTTATGCTTGCTTCGCCCGGGCGTTGAGAAGCGCCGTGATGGGGGCCTCAAGGTCTGAAGGATTGGTTGCAGGCGCATAACGTTCCTTGACTTCACCGGTTTGGTCCACGAGAAATTTCGTGAAGTTCCACTTGATGGCTTCCGATCCGAGTACTCCCGGTGCCTTGGCTTTGAGGTGTTTGAAGAGAGAATGAGCGTCCGGCCCATTGACATCAACTTTGGCAAACATCGGAAAGGTCACGCCATAGTTGATATGGCAGAACGTGAGGATTTCTTCATTATTCCCAGGGTCCTGACTTCCAAATTGGTTGCAGGGAAATCCGAGGATTTCCAGACCCTGTGCGCGATATTTTTGATAAAGATTTTCCAGCCCTTGGAACTGGGGGGTGAACCCGCATTTGGAAGCCGTGTTGACGATCAGTAAGACTTTGCCCTTCATGGTGGCCAGGGTCTCGTCTTTTCCTTGGATGCTTTGGCAGGAGATGTCGTAAATGGTGCTCATGGCTTTTATTCCTTTATGTTTATGGAATTCGAGTGAATGAAGCTGCCGGGGGCTGTTACTTTGTCCAGTTCATTGGCCCGAGATCGTATCATTTGGATATCAATTTAGCCATGCAAAGTGAGGGGAAATTTGACAGAATATGGATTGTCCTGTAACCTGTGCTCTGTTCATGTCGATTCGGTCCGACGACGGGAACATTCAATTAATCTTCGGGCCCCGCGATCGTATCGCGACCAGATCCTGCTCGGAGCGGATTTCCCACCTGATTCTGCTTCACTCGGTTTTCTGAACACGCTTACATACGATCCTTGTAACAAAAGGAATAGTTTTATGTCTTCAACTGCGTTGTCACAGTTTGGTGCGCTTGGTGTGTCTG
>JAGQKG010000265.1 GCA_020430245.1 Nitrospira sp. | reverse complement strand
CGGCGAAAACAATACCACGTCTCCCTTGGACGCGAAGCCCACGGCCTGGGACACCGCATCCGTCAAGCTGGTCGCGAGGGTCACCGGCTTGATCTGATCCAGGGCATGGAGAATTTTCTGAGTCGCCTCTCCGATCACCACCACTCCCTTGACCTGTCGTTTAATGCTGTCAGCCAACTGCGAAAAATCACCGCCTTTGTCTTTGCCACCAAGAATCAAGACCAAGGGCTCATGAAAGCTCTGTAAGGCTTTGAGGGTAGCGTCCACATTTGTGCCCTTCGAATCATTGACGAAGGTGATGCCCTGCCACTCCCGAACCACCTCTAAGGCATGTTCAAAGGTCGGCGTAGCCTGAAGGGCGAGAACCATATCTTCTACTGAACATCCACAAAGCAGGCCGACACCCATTGCCGCCATCGCATTCGCCACATTATGATCACCCCGAATCGGGAGGGCATTACGTGAAGCGATGAAAAATTCCTTCCCGTGCATTCGTGCTCTAATCTCGCCTGCCTCAAGATACACCCCCTGCTCCACTTTTGTAGCAAGACTGAATTCACAGACGCCTGACCGTGCCGACAAGACCATGGTTCTCACCACAGGATCGTCCACGTTAATCAGCGCCCAATCCTGAATCGTTTGATTTTCAAAAATTCGCTGCTTGGCTGCCCGATAGTCTTCTTGAGTGGGATGTCGATCCAGATGATCGGGCGTCACATTTAACAACGCAGCAATCCAGGGCCTAAACAGGTGAATGGTTTCTAATTGGAAGCTCGAGACTTCTGCCACAATATACTCATAGTCGAGCGAAGAAGAGGGGGACGTTCGCTTGGGCACTGCCTCGCATAACGGAATGCCGAGATTGCCCCCCACAAATGCCCGCTTCCCGCTTTGCTGCAGAATCGACCCAATGAGACGTACGGTTGTGCTTTTCCCGTTGGTTCCGGTCACGGCAATGATGGGAGCCCGAAGAAACCATCCAGCTAATTCAATTTCCCCAATAACTGGAATGCCCCGTTGGACACTCTCCTGAAGAAGACGATGGTCCTTGGGAACCCCCGGACTGACAACCACGAGGTCGGGAGCTTTCAACCCGTCGGCTACCTCATCCCCTTGGAATACTCGAACGCCTCGAAGGCCATACGCCGCCGACAGGGCTTCAAAATCCTGGCTGATGTGTTCTTCGACAATCGTGACCAGAGCACCGACGTCCAGAAGGAGATCGGCAGCCGCCCGGCCGCTTCGTCCAAAACCGAATACCGTGACGCGCTTATTTTGCCAACTCGTGATGGGCAACACGGGAGTGACGTTCATGGACTCCATGGCTCCACAGGGTTCCACAACGATCCTATGATTAGCGTAGCTTCAATGTGCTAATGCTTAAGAGGCCTAAAATAATCGCAATAATCCACAAACGCACAACCACTTTGGGCTCTTCCCAGCCTTTCAATTCAAAATGATGATGCAACGGTGCCATAAGGAAAATCCGCTTCCCCCTGGATTTAAAGGATGCCACTTGAAAAATCACGGAAACCGCCTCCATCACAAAAACTCCGCCAACCAGGACCAATAACAATTCATGCTTGCACACCACTGCCACCGTCCCTAAGGCCGCACCAAGAGGTAAGGATCCCACATCGCCCATGAAGACCGACGCGGGGTACGTGTTAAACCAGAGAAAACCCAATCCCGCCCCAACAATGGAGGCCGTTAGAATGGCCAGTTCTCCGGCTCCTTCAATATGAGGGACGAGTAGGTACCCTGATACCAATTTATTTCCGACCGCCCAAGCCACCACCGAATAGGCCATCGCTGAAATAATGACCGGTCCGACGGCCAACCCATCCAGCCCATCCGTGAGATTCACCGCATTCGAACACCCCACAATCACCAGAACGGCAAAGGGGATGTAGAACACTCCTAAATCGGGAGTAAAGTTTTTAAAAAACGGTACACTGAGTTCTGTGGAATAGGCAGGAGAAAGATAAAAAAATAGCCCAATACCCAAAGCCACCCCTAACTGCCCAACGATTTTTTGAGTAGCCGTCAATCCCTTGGATTGGCCACGTAAAATTTTAATGTAATCATCCACAAATCCGATCAACCCGAAACCCACAAGCGACAAGAGGACCAACCAGACATAGAAATTTGAAATATCCGCCCATAACACGGTTGAGAGTAACACTGAAAAGAGGATAAGCAATCCTCCCATCGTAGGGGTCCCGGATTTTCCAAGATGGGATTGCGGGCCATCAGTCCGAATCTTTTGCCCCAGTTTCAAGGTCTGCAATTTTTTGATCATAGGCGGGGCAAGGAAAAATACGATCAGAAAGGCGGTCACCGCCGCATAAATAATGCGAAAACTGAGATACCGAAAGACATTGAAGATGGCAAATTCGGTATGAAGAGGGTAAAGCCAGAGATACAGCATTAGGATGTACTTTCTCCGGGTAGAGGGAAAGAAGCCCATCCCAGATATCGTTGCTCATTCATCATCACGGTTACACGTTTCACTATCGAGCCCCCGTTTGGCCTTGGCATCCAGTCCACTTCATTCAGGCTCTCAACCAGGACGAACAGCGTCGAGCACTCGTTCCATTTTTGCCCCACGAGAGGCCTTAATGAGCACAACATCGCCACGTTTCACAATCGTTTTCAGCAATCCTCCGGCTTCCATAGCATTCCTGACCACGGACACCTGAGTGGGTCCGTGCACGTTTCGAGCACCTTCGTACATGTGGTGTCCAAACGCACCACAGGCAATTAAATGGGTGATATGGTGTTTGGCAGCATCGCGTCCGATTTCCTGATGAAACTGCGCTTCCTTCGGCCCCAACTCCAGCATGTCCCCCAATACGGCAATCGTTCTTCCAGCTGAATTCAGCCCCACAAGCGACTCCAAGGCGGCTTTAACCGAAGCGGGGTTGGCGTTATAACAATCATAGAGATACAGGACTCCACCCCACCTGCGGATTTCCGAACGCATCGGAGCCGGGCGAAACTTATGTAACCCCGAAACAATGTCATCGCCCGACAATCCCATAGCACAACCCACTGCTGCGCCGGCCAAGGCATTGGCAATATTATGCGGGCCCATGATTTGCACACTCGCCCGCTTGGCCGACTTTTGATGAGGCAAGAACAGACGGAATTCCGTTCTCCGTCCGTTCCACTCCAAATCCGCCGCCCGAACATCCGCCTGAGCCGACAACCCAAATGAAATTACCGGGCATTTCGCCTTTCGGCAAAACATCTTGAAATAACGGTCGTCTGCATTCAGGATTGCTACACCATCAGTTCGAGGAAGCCAATCCAATAGTTCAGCCTTCGATCTCGCTGACCTGGCCATTGTGCCGTAAAATTCCAAATGGTCTGGACCGACATTGGTGATGACCCCTGCGTTAGGTCTGGTCAAGTCACACAATTGAGCGGTCTGCCCCACTTGATCTACCCCCATTTCAACCACTGCGGCTTGGTGTCCGGAGTGAAGGCCCAAGAGAGTCATGGGTACACCGATGGCATTATTAAAATTCCCTTTCGTCTTATGGACGCGCCAGCGAGTCGCCAGCACCTGATACACCATTTCCTTCGTCGTTGTTTTTCCATTGCTGCCGGTAATGGCCACCACCGGAATTGAAAAACGTAATCGATGGAACCTGGCTAAGTCCTGATAAGCTCGTAGAGTATTTTTTACCGCCACCACCATGACAGGAATCGAGACAGCCCGACGTACTTGCGTCAACATCTTCCGAGCCTGGGCCTCCTCAACCACAACACCTCGGGCCCCCAGCCTGCAGGCTGTTTTCACAAATGCATGGCCATCGAATTTCTCCCCTTTCAAGGCCAAAAACAGATCACCGGATTTAATCTCCCGCGAATCAGTTTGCACTCGAAGCATTCTTCCTTTCTGTGGTCCCTGCAGGATCAATTTTCCCTCAGTCGCATCGAGCACCTCGTGTATCTCAAAAGCTGCCATATTGAATCGTCGGGATTACCTGGAACCCATCAGTCGATGGATTGCCTTCCTGGCTTCTTCACGATCATCAAAATGAATTTTCTGAGTTCCGAGAATTTGGTAGTCTTCATGACCCTTCCCCGCTATCA
>JAGQKG010000264.1 GCA_020430245.1 Nitrospira sp. | reverse complement strand
GAAGCGTGGACTGCCATCCTGAAAAGCCAAAAATGTAAACCCCCAATGACTGATGAAGAGGAACATGATTGTTGGGGGATGAGAGACCCAAGAAGGGTTTTCCGCCGTGAGCATGTCCTGGATATTGGGGTGGTATAGATCAAAAATATCAAGCCCCGACATCCCGACAGAAGTCGGGATCAAATTTGCTTCTAAGCACACGTTCTCATATTGTTCAATAATTTCATGGCGAATGGCCGTGCCTAACACTTTGACATGTTCTCGGATACCTGGGGAGGGAGAATCTTTGGCCGGCGTCGGCACATAAAGGCCAAAGGCCAGGCGCGATTGGGAGGTATCGAGTTTGAGGTCCTGTTGAAAACGCCAATTCACCAGTGCCGTCTGCTCAGGTTTTTTGGTGGGAAAAGATGCGAAATCAAAGATGCTCGTTCGAGCGCATATGTCCGGGAGACTGAGTGCAATAGAGAGCGGGCGGCGATAGGGCTTAACCAGCGCCTTGAGTTGCGTGAGAAATTCATCGGGATTGGCAATGTTGAGTTTCGTTGAAGAGAGGGTGAGGGCACTCGGCGAGAGCGGGAGTCTGGCGATGTTCCGGATGGATCTCTTTCTCCAATGTTTTTTGATTTCCACCAGACATAGACCATTATCAGAAAGAGAGAGCGCGACGATGGGTGCCGAGATGGGAAAAAATTGCATCAGATTTCCTCGATCGGTGTAACCCGATTGATTTCCTTGAGGGTGGTTTCTCCTCGATAGACTTTTTCAAGGGCTGCCTGCCGTAAGGAGGTCATTCCCTGAGCCATGGCGGCCGTACGTATTTCTGAAATAGATTTTTGATTTAAAATCATTTCCTTGATGGAGTCGGTCATATCCAAAAATTCTGTAATGGCCTTTCGGCCTCGGAAACCTAAGCCATGACATTCATTGCATCCTTTACCCTCGAAAAAGGTCAGGTGTTTCACGTCTTCATAGTCAATCCCGGATTCCTGGCACTGCTCCGGATGAATCTGAACGGGGATCCGGCAGGTTGGGCAATTGGATCGCACCAGGCGTTGGGCGAGAATACAACTCAACGAAGCCACAAAATTATACGATTCAATTCCCATATTCACAAATCGGCTAATGACATCAAAGGCATTATTCGCATGCACGGTGGAAAATACCAAATGCCCCGTGAGTGCTGATTGAATGGCAATTTGTGCGGTCTCTAAATCTCGAATTTCTCCGACCATGATCTTATCAGGATCATGCCGCAAAATGGATCGAAGCCCTCTGGCAAACGTGAGTCCCTTTTTTTCATTGACTGGAATTTGTACGATCCCTTTTAATTGATATTCCACGGGATCTTCAATGGTAATGATCTTATCTTCGTCGGAGTGCACTTCATTGATAGCAGCATAAAGAGTTGTCGTTTTTCCGCTGCCGGTGGGTCCCGTCACCAGCACCATGCCATAGGGTCGGGTGATGGCTCGCCGGAAGCGTGTGAGATCTTCGCCGGTATACCCTAAGGCTTCCAGCCGCAGTCCTTGGACGCCTGCCGATATATGTTGTTTGTCGAGAATTCGGATGACGACCGATTCTCCGTACACACTTGGCAAAATAGAGACACGAAAATCAATAGTTCGTTGATTTAGCAACAATTTGAACCGGCCATCCTGTGGGGTACGACGTTCGGCGATATCGAGTTCCGACATGATTTTGAGTCTGGAAATGAGGGAAGGGTGAATGCCGGTATCAAACGGTTCCATGGCTAAGTAGAGAACCCCATCGATTCGGAATTTTACGTCGACTGTGCGCTCGGTGGGCTCAATATGGATGTCACTCGCCTGCTTTTGCAGGGCGGTTAAGATGATGGTATTGACAAGTTTGACAACTGGGCTGAGGTCTTTTGTAATCCGTTCAACGGAGAGGATTTCTTCGCCTTTCTCGTCTTCTTTAATCAACACGGGATCCAATTCGGCTTTGATGCGCGTAAGCACTTGGCTATTGCCTTCACTATTGCCCAAGGCTTCAAGAATCGCCGAGTGAGAGGTTACGACCAATCGCAGCTCAAATCCCAATTGGTGTTCCAATTCATCGATCATTCGCAGGTCCTGTGGTTTGGCGATCGCGATGGTCAGAATCGGACCTTCTTGTTCAATGGGCACGAATTCATAACGATGCATGAGTTCGACCGGGATGGACTCCATGAGCGGTGAGGGGATGCGAAATTCCTTAAGCGTATTCCATGGTAATCCATACTGATCGGCCAGAACCTGGCCGATGACCTCTTCTGTGACAGTCCCTTGTTTTAATAGAATAGTGGCAATGCTCTGATTGGTTGCTCGTGCGGTTTCGATCAACGTCTCTTTTTCTCGTTCCAAGATGAGACCTTTTTCTACCAGGAGGTCCTCGAATGGCATGCGTTTGACTGGTGTGGTCATGATTAATCTCTTGTCGAAGTCACTTGGTGGTTACACGGCCCCTGCCATTTGGAAAATTGGAAGATAGAGGGCAATCACCACCCCTCCTAAAATAACCCCAATCAGAATGATGAATATGGGTTCGATCCATGTCATCAGTCGAGATAATTGAAAATCCAATTCCCCTTCATGAAACTCCGCGACCTCAAAAAGCATGGCTTCAAGTGAACCGGTGGTTTCTCCGACTTCAACCATTTCCAGTGTGAGGCGAGGGAGAAAGTTCTCTTTTCTTAATGCCGCCGAGAGGCTGCTTCCCTCTCGAACATGAACAATGACCGATTGGAGCGCTTTGGCAAAGACTTTATTAGGCATGGATTTCGCCGTTACTTGCAGGGCTGAAAGCAACGGAATTCCGCCTCCAAGAATGGTTGATAGGGTTCTGGCTAAACGAATGACCTGGTTTTTCAAAAACAAGGGCCCAAGGATCGGAGCATGGAGAAATAACCAATGTATTTGCCATTGACCTTGAGGGGTGTTTTTCCACCAATAGATGGCTATGCCCCCAAGCCCCATGATCATCAGAAGTCCGATCATCCATTGGGTCGCGGAATGCGTCAAATCAATCAAGAGCTGAGTGGCCCATGGCAATTCCACCCGACTTTCTTGATAGACTTCCGCAAACGATGGAAGCACAAAGAATAACAGCCCTATGGTTACCAGAAGACCGAATCCCAATAAAAATACGGGGTAAATAGTTGCTTTGACAACTTTTTCTCGTACCCCAATGAGCATTTTTAAATACGCAATATATCGACTTAGGACTTCAGGGAGGTTGCCGGCCTGTTCACCCGCTCGTAAGGAAGCTTGATAAAGTTCCGGAAAGTAGGTCGGATGATGAGTCATGGCTTCGGAAATGGCCGATCCTCCTCGAATATGCTCTCGAACGGATTGCAGGGCTTGTTGAAACCCGCCTTGAGTGTTTCGTTCTGCCAGAAGATCAAAACACCGCAACATAGGCAATCCAGCTTTGAGCAGGGCTAAAAATTCCTGATTGAAAATCAGGAAATCTCTCGGCGCTAAAGGACGTTGCCGGTTTTTTCGTGAGGCGATCTGCCTGTTGTCGGAGCCTGCCAGACCAAGAACCAGCAGCCCTTGGGCCTCAAGCTGAGATCGAAGGCTCTGAGGTGTGTCGCCTTCTCCATCAGTTTCAATAATCGTTCCATCCGGACGAGCGGCCTTGTAATGAAACCGGGGCACTAGGGTGACTCAGGTAAATGAGGATTGCCAAGCGAGAGTATATGTTTTGGCTCGGGGGCACTTTCCACACGATTGTTCTGTAGGGGAAGATTTTCATGTTGTACCGGTTCAGCCGGTTCCTCTTGGATGGAAGGTGAAACCGGTGGCTCCCCTGGATTACTCGAAGAGTTTGACGAATTTATCTGGGGAATCATCGGGGAAGTGACCTGAATTTTGAACCCCGTCATAATCACATCCGAATCGAGTGCATTCCATTCGCGTAATTGGGCGACGGAAACTTGATACATTTCCGAGAGTTTCCAGAGAGAATCGCCACTTTGAATGACAATCCGTCCTTGTGGATCCGGCATACGTCTCTCTCCGGAAGAGGTAGGTGGTTTGGGGAGTGGGAGTTTTGTTTTTAGGGGCTGTCCCGTACCTGAGGGCCTATGGATTTCCTGTTTGATC
>JAGQKG010000263.1 GCA_020430245.1 Nitrospira sp. | reverse complement strand
TATTACCCCTTGACCACACGGAAGGATCTTATCGGTAAACCTCTTCCCAACACGGAAGAGATTGGTAAGTCCATAAAAAGGAGGACCGGAAATTTTCAACCGATGTCATTTGGCCCCATTGGGCGAAACTTTGAAGCCCGCTTTCCTTTAGCCGGAACCTATGATCAGGAGTGGCTAGAAAATAAAGTGCCCCATTGGCCAATAGATTTCAATTATCGATATTTTCAGTCTTCGCCTGAGGAGCAGACAATAAAATATATTGTTGGTAAGGAAGAGGTACTTCTTGAAAATCTCAATGCCTCAGGTATTGTAAAATTTCACTTGCCCACTCTGCCATTACAGGCATGGGCTGTCCCTTACCAAGGAAGAGACTCTGTTAGAGAAATGGTAATTGATACCCTTTTAATTGAGCCAGATTATGGAAGATTCATGATGACTTGGCGAATTACCATTCCTTTAAATAAAGACTGTTTTGAACTGAAGAGAGTCATTGTTGGACAAATTATGCCAGCCTTAAAGGCCGAAAAACGTGCGGAGATGGCAGGGAAAAAATACTACCCAAGTCTTGGAGAATTGGTCCGAGAAAAGAGTCAAACAAGATAACCTGAAATGTATGGATGACAAAACCTTTCCCATAGAATGTATTGCCACCGGAATGGTAACTGCTGCTGGTTGCAATGCAAGGGCCACGGTGGCCGCTATTCGAGCCAAAGTGTCTGGAATTCAGCAGGGGAACATTTGGGATCCCTTGGCGGGAGAGTATTTGGAAGTGGGGAGGCCTTGTATGCCTCAATGGTGGGAGGGCCCAGATATGCTAGCTGAGCTCGCGGTACCTGCCGTCGTTGAATGTCTAGAGGCCCTATCTATAGAAAAACAAAGGGAAGATGTTCCCATTTTTATTCTCGTGTCTCCCCTGGATCGACCCTTCCGTTCTCCTAATTTAAATGACATTGTTTGCGATGAATTTCTTTCAAGATTACCATTTGTTCCTAGTGAAAAGCCTATTGTCGTTGCTAGGGGACGCACCGGACTTCTCCATGCCCTGCAAGGATCAGGTGAGCTTTTCAAAAAGAAAAATGCAGACTATGTTGTGGTGGTGGGAGTGGATTCTTTTCTACGGCAAGAGGTGGTAATGGCCTATATGGAACAGCGCCGTGTGTTAACCAAAGATAACTCAAATGGTTTTATACCTGGAGAGGCGGCTTGTGCGGTGCTGATAAGACCAATGGTCTCCCCGGTTTCGCAAAATTTGCAAGTTGTTGGCTGGGGTGAGGGGACAGAAGTTGGTCTAATATCGGGCAATAAGCCGTTAACCGGAGATGGGCTCACGGAGGCATTGCGAAAAGCCTTAGGACAGTCAAATAGGAAAATGGCCGATACGGATTTTTGGCTCACAGATCAAAATGCAGAGCACTATAAAGCAAAGGAATGCACAATAGCTCAAATTCGTCTTGAAAGACGTGAGCATCCTGCCGCTTCCCCCTATCAGGTCTGGCATCCCATCGAGTTTCTCGGGGAAATCGGAAGTGCCATTGGACCATGCTTATTGGGATTAGGTTTAGAAGCTATGCGGCAAGGTTGGGGGCCAGGCCGTTGCGCACTTATGCATGTTGGGGAAGATAACGGCACCCGGGTTGGGTTGGTGCTCCTAATGGGGCAGAAAGAGTAGCATGGCCACTACAGTTTTTGTGAATGGAAAAGGACTCTCTGGAAAAGCTTCTTCCCACAAAGTGTTGGGATCTATGCCTGATGTGTGCCTTTCACCTCCCTCTCCTCCGGCTGGACCTGTTCCTATTCCCTACCCAAATTTTGCGAAAGCCTCGGATACGACAGGGGGAAGCAAAAGCGTGAAAATGGGTGGGAAGGAAATAGGCTTAAAGGGCAAATCTAAATACAAAAAAAGCAATGGCGATGAAGCAGCGACGAGGAGCTTCGGAGCAGGTATGATTTCACATAGTATCACGGGGTCCGTCAAGCACAAAGCTGGGTCATTTGACGTGAAAATAGAGGGTGCCGGGGCCGTTCGTTTTATGGATCTAACGACTGGCAATCACAGTAATCCTGGAGATGGTTGTGCCACCATTGATACGGACACTGCCTCACCGCCGGCGATGGGAAAAGCAGATTGTGCAGCTCTTCTGGCCAAAAATGAAGAGGAACGTAATAAGCTCAAAAAAGCTACAAAGAAAACTAAAAAAGGCAAGAGAGCTCGCAGAACAGTGCGCAAAGCTGCAAGAGGAAATACAACGATTAGTCACGCGGTTTTTAGAGGTGGGGGAGAAGTTCTAAAAGCGGCAAGCAAGGCTGTAATACGTAATTACGATAATTCCTTTAAGGAAGGGTTAGCACCTGGAACTGTTGATTCAAAAGCTTGCGGAGGACACAAATATAAACAATCGGCTCGACCACATACGAGTCACACCGAATCTAGGATTATCGAAGATATCTTTAGTCAAACCCCTCCTCCTACAAGTGGGACTCTAGTATTGGCAATTGAATGGCCAGGGGGCCCCAAAGCAGGGAAACGGCCCAGTGACCCTTGCAAGCATTGTAAAAAACTCATATGTGCGGTAACGGCATGTTTGAATATTGAGCTTTGCCATAAGGGCAAACCCTCAGAAAAACCAGACTGTCCAAAAAAATGACCACAAATTTGTCATAAATTTGGAGAGGCTAAAAATGGCAATTGTGATTCCCAGTTATATTGAAAAAGCCGGTGTGATGGGTGCCCCCCTTGACTTTGTTTGGAAGGGTGCTCTGGATCACATTGGTCCGGTGGAGACAGTCAATAAAATGTTTAATCTAATTGGTTATAAGACTACATGCGGAATTCTAACCCAAGCTGCTGGAATTATTAGCTGGGGAGCTTGGCGATTAAAAGGTCACACGGATGTTTCTGTATTGCTTCAAATGATTGAGGCTAGCTTTGCTTTTCAGGTTCATCCTCACTACGTGAACCGAAATGGTGTAGATACTTGGGAACCAAAAGATGAACCAGCTGCAAAATCGGCAGCAGATGAGCTTCAAGTGCTTTTATGGGAAGGACTCAATACTAAAAAATGGTGGAACGATTACTATCAGCCGTTTGATAGTGCGTTCCATTCGGCATATCTTGTGCGCCATATAATGCCAAAAAACAAAAAAAAAGTATTTAGTAAATGGCTTGAGGCCATTCTCGCTCGGATCAAAGAAATCGCGCCCAAGCCGGACGAGGAGCCGGTGGAGGACGAGGATGTTCTGACTCCAGAAGAACTGGCTGCGTATTACGCCCGACATTGGGGAGCGGCGCTTCCCCCAGAAGTTCTTGATTTAGAATACGACTACCAGCCTAGTAAGCGAGAAGAACTTGTCGATCGCTTCCTTCATCAATTGGATTGGAGAGAAAATCCCTTTCTCCGGTCACCAGAGGCTATTAAGAAGATGGGTTTTAAAGGTACCCCCTATAAATTGTTTTAGTGTCAGCGGGACCATATGAATTATGGGACTCTTGGTTCCCAATTATATTATTGATGCTAATGTTGCTACAAACTTGATTCACTACTATTGGGACGAGTGGAGTGTGAAGGATTACTTCATTGAGGTTGAAGAAGATCAGTTTGAGCGCCTTGATGATCTCTCTGATGCGGCTAATCTGGCCCTTGCGATTGGTTGTGGGGAGTGGATTTCTTATCGTCTTTCTTTGCTAAACAATGATCCTGTTCCACAAAACTATTTAGAGGCTGCGTGGGCCGCCATTGTTTACCCGGGTTATTGTAAATATATAGAAACTGTTGATGATGAATGGCGTGGCCCGATCCGCGGCCCGCTCAACATGACAATCAGTATTCTCAATGATGGCATCCACTGCCGCGATACAGATTCCCAGGAAGCCACGCGCTCTTGTTGGATGTATAACTTGGCCCAACACGTTTTGCCTCACACTGATGAATTTGATAGGTGGTTTGAAGCCTGTGTGCTTCGTCTGGAACTGTATCATCCTTGGGTTGAAGACGATGACATTTGGGAGGAAGGGCCACCCTTTGGACTGCCGGTTCCTCGTGAAGTCCTTGATCCTTCCTTCTCTTACGATCCCGAAAATGCTCCTGAACTAATTGATCGTTTCCTTCGATCCCTCAACCCGG
>JAGQKG010000262.1 GCA_020430245.1 Nitrospira sp. | reverse complement strand
CTTTAAACGCATGTGCCATCTTGCTGAGGGAATCGCTCCTGTGTTCCTGTATCGCCATATTGATCCCATCCATATGTGTAACGGAATCTTGACAAAATTGGTCGATGACGGAAAGGAAAAATGTAGGATCCTCATCTCCTCCCAAGCGGCGTAGGTCCAGAAGAGTCGCCGAATCTAAGGGTGGGGAAAGGTGTGGTGCGGACATTTCGGATCGGGGTGAAGCCTCTCGATGTTCTGGTGGATAAGATCCTGTTCCACCCTCATGGTGTATCGTTGAAGAAGGGGGGGTGAGCCATTTGCCCAGGACACCTGCAAGATCCTCTAACTTCACCGGTTTGGATAAAAAATCATTCATGCCGGCTTCTAAACATTTTTCCCTGTCACCGGCCATGGCGGTGGCCGTCATGGCAATGATAGGCACGGGCGGAGTGGAACGTCCACGTTTCCGTATTTCTCTGGTAGCCTCAAATCCGTCCATCTCCGGCATTTGACAATCCATAAGGATACCGGCATAGGCGGTCCGCCTGATAGCTTCAACAGCTTCACGCCCATTGGTGGCGATATCAACCTGATATCCGAGTGTGTTCAGCATGCGAATGCCGACTTTTTGGTTAACGAGATTGTCATCGACTAGGAGGAGTCGCGGCCCTGATGCCTTGCTCATTTCCCTTGGAGGCGAATGAATCGTGGTGGGGGAAGGGGCCACGTCAGATCTTCTCATGACATTTAACAGGCATTGATGCAATAGCTTGTACCGAACCGGCTTGTTGACAAAGGCCGCAAAGTGCCTTTGATGGGGTGTGTGGGTATGTTCAACCCGGTTGACCAAGGGATTGAGTAAGATCAAACGAATGGACGCCAACTGGGGGTCGGCCTTGATGGCCTCCGCCAGTTCGAGACCATCCATGCCAGGCATGTTCATATCGATGAGAGCGAGCTGACAGGGTTCTCCTTTCATAGCGTGTTCCCGGAATTTGGCCAAGGCCTTCTCGCCATTTTCCGCTTGGATACTTTGCATGCCCCAATAGCTTGTATATTTTTGGAGGAGCATGCGATTGGTGGCGTTATCATCAATGAGACCAATACGAATACCCTCAAGTTCGCGAGAAAAAGTTTCATTGAGCATTTTGTGAGGCTGTTGATTGACTAATCGGGTGGTGAACCAGAAACAACTCCCTTGGCCTAATTCGCTGTGGACTCCGATGGTTCCTCCCATGAGTTCAGCCAGCCTTTTGGATATGGAGAGACCTAACCCGGTTCCTCCGTATTTCCGAGTTGTGGAGCTGTCTTCTTGGCTAAAGGCTTGAAACAGCCGCTCCCGGCCTTCAGGGGTTATCCCAATACCCGTGTCGGTAATCATAAATCGAAAGAGGAATGATCCGGACAATTCCTCTTGGGGAACCACTTGAACCACAATTTCACCCTGTGCGGTGAACTTAATCGCATTGCCAATGAGGTTCAGCAAGATCTGGCGGAGTCTTATGGGGTCCCCTTGGACGGTGGTGGGAATTTCCGGATTGATCAAGCACATCAATTCTAGTCCTTTTTCCTGAGCCTTTAATCCCAGTAGATCGACCACGGCATCCACGGTCTCTCGAAAGTCAAAGTCGATCGTTTCGAGTGTCAGCTTGCCGGCTTCAATTTTTGAGAAGTCGAGAATGTCATTAATGATGGTGAGGAGCGCATCACCGGAATCCTTGATCGTGAGCAGACAGTCCTGCTGATCCTCGCTGAGATGAGTGCCGAGTAAAATATCCGACATGCCGATGATGCCATTCAGCGGCGTTCGGATTTCATGACTCATCGTGGCTAGGAAGTCGGCTTTCGTTTTAGTCGCAGCCTCAGCCTCAGCTTTGGCACGAATCAAGACGGCTTCCCCCCGTTGGCGTTCCACCACACGGCCAAGTTGTGCTCCCACGTTACCCATGACTTCTAATAATTTGCCATCCGGTTCCATGGCCTCTGTCGAAAAGAACTCCAATACGGCTACCACCTGTTCCCTGATGACAATGGGAAATCCGAATCCAGCTCTCACGCCAATATCTTGTGCCACTTGGTGCCTGGGAAAATTGGGATCTTGGGTCACATCCCGAATCCAACATGGCTTTCCACTGGCCAACACCCGCCCGGGAAGACTCTCACCGATTCGAAAAGCGGTCTGTTCGGTGATGGAACGAAAGGTTTCAAAGCGTTCCGGGTGTTTCAAATACCAGATGGTGGTGGGAATGAGTGTGTGGCTGGTATCTTCCGATAGGAGATACAAATGCCCGACAGGCCATCCGGTATTCTCACAGATCATAGTCAGGGTGAGTTGCATCGCGTCTTCGAGTGCCGTGGATTCGTTTGTGGCCTTTGCAATCTCCTGAAAGAGGGTATCAAGTCTGGCCCCATAGGCCAAGGCGGCATCGATTTCCAGTCGACGTCGTTGTTCCGTATTGATCGTGTCCAATACCCGGTTATATTCTTCTGCGATTTGACCAACCTCCGTATGAGGTTCGGAGAAAACATGACGGGTAAAGTCATGGCTGTTTCGTTGCTCTTCCATTTGGCCAAGTAGATCCAGAATGGCCGTGCTGACCCCATGTTCTGCCATGTTGAGACCTATTCGTTCCTCGTCGGCCGTGACACGCAGAGGAATCCATTGATTGGTAATCCAGAGGATGGCGAAGCCAATACCAAATGCCCAAGTGAAGCAGGCCGTGCTTCCTAGCATTTGAATGCCTAGTTGTTCCCAGACGGTCAGCCCGGTGCCCCAAGAGTCCGGAGCACTCAATAGGGGAAAGACGATGGTGCCCCACACCCCAACGCAAGCATGGACAGGTACGACACCAATCGCATCGTCAATTTGAAAGCGTTCTAAAACAATGGTCGCGCGGACGCAGATTATGCCGGCTCCAATGCCGATGAGAATCGTGCCTTCAGGCGACATGATATTCGCGGAAGCGGTTATGCTGACCAGCCCGGCCAGGGCACCGTTAAGGGCATAACCGACATCTGGCCGTTTCAAGTGATACCAGCTTAATCCAAGCGCCACCAAGGCACCGGTGGATCCGGCAAGGGTGGTATTCACCAGTATTTGTGAGACGTTCTGCGTAAATTGAAGATTACTACCCCCGTTAAAACCGTACCATCCAACCCACAGCAGTAAGACTCCAAGTGTGGCCAATGGAATATTCTGTCCCTGGATAGGCGCGGCCTTTTCCGAAAAGCGACCATGGCGGGGTCCGATGACCATGATGGCTGCCAAGGCCACCCACCCTCCAGTCGAATGGACGACAGTCGAGCCGGCAAAGTCAATAAATCCGAGTTGGTTCAACCATCCGGTGTTTTGCCCTGTAGCTAATCCTCCCCACATCCAATGGCCAATAATGGGATAGATCAGTAGAGACGCAATAAGGCTGGTGATCAAATATCCTGTAAACCGCATACGTTCGGCAACGGCACCTGACACAAGGGTTGTGGCGGTTCCACAAAATACCATCTGAAAGAAAAAAAAGGCCCACATCCATTCCTGCTCGTAGGCGTTAAAGAAAAACCCCTCTGTGCCCATCAGGCCCGCGGTCGTGGGTCCGAACATGAAGGCAAATCCTGCTACCCAATAGGCGAGTGAAGAGATACAAAAATCAACCAGGTTTTTGATCGCAACGTTTATACTATTTTTGGCTCGAACAAGACCTGTTTCCAAGCAGGTAAACCCCCCTTGCATGAGCATGACGAGGGCGGCACAGATCAGGACCCACAAAATATCAAGATTTGAAGAATGGCCAGACATGAGATTGGTTAAACCTGCATGCGAATCATCCTGTGAGGATGGTGAGATAATATGTAGAATGGGCGATGGAATGGCTTCATACAAACCGCGCAGGATACCTCTGGGATGGCAGAGTGAAGGAGTGCACCCCTGGGATTAAATGAAACATGTAACAGATGCTCCCCAGCTAGCTGGGGGGAGCATCACTGTTTTAAAAATATGCTCGTGTGCTGTGAAAGGTAGACCTTCATGTATTCGGCATTTCACCATTTGAAATAAAGGCGTTTCTGTAAAACCTTCGTTTCATTTGAGTAAGTTTTGTTCATTTACTCAAAGAGGGTGAGCCTCCTATACTTTGCTCTAAGGGGTCTGTTGAAAAAAACCGCCAGCGGTGTTCTCGCCATTTTTCCGTGCTCACGTACTAAGCGTACGCTCCGCGCGTAAAAACGG
>JAGQKG010000261.1 GCA_020430245.1 Nitrospira sp. | reverse complement strand
AAAGGCGGCGAGGGGTCCGGGTAGGCGACCACGTCAAGGATATGAAAGGCATAGAGCCCTCCAAAGAGCAGGAAGATCCCAAATGTGCAGACCAGAGCACGTTGGACGAGTGACAGCTCGACAAGTCTGCCGATCATGATTTCGGAGGAGAGGTGGGGGCAAGGTGTTCCGAGGACAATCCCTCGTCCTCGACATTCATGTCCTGGCCTTTGAGGAGTACGGCCCCTTTGACGACGATCGTTTCGCCTGCCTCGAGACCGCTGAGAACAGATATGTGGCCGGAGGAGGGCAGTCCGGTTTTGATCGGACGTTTTATGTAATGATTCTCCCCATCGACGACATAGACATACATATTTCCGTCCATTTCCAGAACGGCTTCTTGAGGAATAAGAGGATAGGGTAGGCTCTCGCTCAGTTTGACGTTCAAACGAGCAAACATCCCCGGTTTGAGTTTGCGGTCACTATTGTCGACGACCGCTCGGAGTTTAATGGTCCGGGTGGTCTGGTCTACGACATCACCGATGGCTGAGATGGTGGCTGGAAATCCTTCCTCGGGAAATGCTTCGACGCTCACCGTTGCTTGTTGTTTGATTTTCACCAGTCCCAAATCCCGTTCGTAGACGTCCGCGATGACTTGCACGGTGTTTAAATCCGCGACAGTAAACAGCACTTGATTGGGATCCCCGCTGACCGATTGTCCCGGGGTCACGGCCCGATCCACGATGGTGCCGGAAAGAGGGCTTCGAATTTGATAGGTTGACGTAATCGTTTGGGCGGCTATGGGTTTATCGAGTTCCTCCTTGGAAACTTGAAGGGCCAGGAGTTTCTCCCGGGCTCTCCGGAATTCCGCTTTGGCCTTAACGAAATCGTTTTCCGCCTGCTTTAAATCTTTTTGAGGGAGCGCTTTGATCTCATACAAATCTTTGGCCAGACCGTAAGACCGTTGGGCATAGGATAAGTCGGAATGTTCTTTGATGAATTCCGAATACGCCGAAGCAATTTCCGGGCTTTCAATGGTGACCAAGAGATCTCCTGCTTTCACGAATTCTCCTAATTGTCCATGAATTTTTTGGACCCGACCGACCAGGGCTGAAGAGATTTTCGAATATCGATCCTCCCCATAGGATACTTTTCCTGCGAGGGACAAGACGGAGTGGGAGGGCCTAACGGTCACCAAGGCTGTGACGATTTGCGTTTCCGATGTTGAGACAGGGTGGATGGCCTTGTCCCTTGTCCTATGGGCGGGATCCGTTGTCGCTGGTGTTTCTGATGGGCTTTCCTGGCTGCAGGCGATCATGCCGAGCATCATCATGAAAAGTGCACACCGGCATAAACGAGGTCCGGTTATCATAAAATGTCCTGGCCGGCGGCCTGTTCTAATAAAAACAAGTTTCGTTGATATTCGAATAATGCCTCTAAATAATTTTGTAAAATGGTTTGAGACGTGCGCGCTGCATCCAAGAGATCAATAAGGGTGACCCCCCCTTTTTGATAGGCCTTTTCGAGAATGGAGAATGTGGTTTTGGCATCGTCCAGCACTCCCGCCTGATAGGCCTCTACCAGGTGTTGGGATTGGGTTAAATTCCGGTAATTCACTTCAATCTCATTTTGGACTTCCAACGTTGTCTTGTGAAGATCGACTTGCGCGACTTGAATGGCGATTTCGGCCTGAGCAATGCCTCCCTGATTGCGGTCAAAGACCGGGAGCGGTACTTCCAGGTTGAAGCTGTACAATTGTTGGTTGCTCCCGCCTTGCGGCCCCTGCATCGTGAATGCGGTTCCGACAGTGGGATCGGGAATTCTGAGGGATTTAGCTAGTTTTAAATTAGCCTGTTGTTGGGAAAGGACGAACCGTCTGGCTTGAAGGTCCGGACGTTTGTCCAACGCTTCGGTTCGGAGTCTGGCCATATCGGGACTCACGCGTTTGTAGACAAGGTCGGAGGTCAATACCAGATCGGTTGCGGGAGACAGGGCCAGGAGTAGTCGGAGGTCAGCAAGAGCCGTTTGCACTTCCTGTGTAAACTTGATGACCTGCGCCCCAAAGTCTACCGCTTGGAGGCGAAGCCGAATGAGGTCTACTTCGGCAATGAAGCCTTTTTTGAACCGTAATTCGCCAATCGTTAAGATGCGGTGGAACCGATCCTGATTATCTTTTGCGAGATCAAGTCGCCTGGATGCCAATTGGACCTGATAATACGTGTCTTTCAGGGTGAGTGTCAGTTGGCGAATGGCATCCGTGAATGTCGCCTCGGCAGCCTGGATGCCATAGCCCGCGCTTTCCATCCGATAGCCACGTTTCCCGGCGAGCAAAAACATCTGTTCGAGCTGAGGAGTAATATAGCGAGTGCCTGAAAAAGTTTGCTTTGAGGTAAACGCAGCCCCTCCGAACAGAGAAAAAATCGGGTTGGGGAAAAGTTTGGCCGTGATGGCGATTCCCTTGGCATTGTCGATGCCATATTTCGTCATCAAGAGATCAAGATTTTTTTCCAGGAACAGGGATAAGGAATCGTTCAAGCTTAAGGTCACCGTGGTGGGAGCTGCGGCTGTGACGCGCTTTGAAAATTCGATTGAATCCGGCTGTGCCCATGCAGTTTCGAATTGAACCCCACCCACAGCTACCGCAATCAATAGACAATGGATAAAACGTTTGGGGGAAGTCATGTTGGTGGCTGGCAATGGTAATCCATGGACGTGTGGATCACCATGAGAGGGAGGGGTGGAGAACAAAGCTACCCAAGGGCAACCTTTCCTTCCGGATATCAAACCCTGGGGACTGGGGATCAATCCCAGGCTAAATGGGAGTGTACCATATCGCTCACGAACCCTTGAGAGCAAGAGGACAATTTTACCGTTGCCGGACAATTTTTCCGAAGATTCAGTGTCAGACTTCCCCATCCCCCAAAGGTTTAATGAACAAAAGCCTCAGGCCGTCTTCCATTGCAAGAGGTATTCCAGGAGTGAGCAATTGTGGAAGGATAAGGCCTACGAAAACCTCTATCGTAAACAACAGGTTTAAACAGATCCTAGTTGAATTGAGGGACCCAGGTTGAAGCAGCAAGGAGTATCAGGAAGAGTTTGTCCGGTGAAGGACAACCTGTCATTCCTCTGGTCTGCGGAGTCGAGGGAGGGTATGCCGATGAGTGGTTAACCCATCCTCATAACACTTCCCGGGAAATCCAGAGAAATGATAGGGATTCCAGAAGGGGGGAAATGTATCAGTTGAACCTCAACAGCCTATATCCCTCAATATTTCCTAAGGGAGATAACCGAGTTTGACTCCCGCATATGTGATGGATGATGTATGTGCATAATTTTCATTTAGCGATGGTGATACTGGGAACATTTCCGCGTGGGGCATCGGTGACGGTCATTTGGAATAGTTGGTACAGCAGGCGGAAGGACTCCTGATTCCAGGATCGCTTGTCGTCATCAGCGATGGAATAATACTTTCCTTCATGGGTGACGGACAGTTTGGCATTGGGAGGCTGAGAAGAAGATTCCGTAATGTCCATGACTCTGACCGGATTTTCTCCGACGATTCCCGTTCTTGGATCAGGATCTACATGGTACTCCTGCTCATCTTCGATGGTTCGTCCCAGAAAATTGAGAATGCCGTGAAAACTCCTCAGCCGAAAGGCCCCTTGTATCGGGAATTCCCCTCCCGGATTGCCAGGTCGGATATCGACCAGGATATCGTTCGGTGGCCATCGATCCGCCTTGGCCTGTAGAGTCAATCGCTCTATATTGGAGATAGTGGTCGGGTCGTAGTTTGTAATCACGGTATGCCCGATCGACCGTTTTTGCAGTGTATAGGTTTGCTTTTCTGCATCCACAATTACACGATAGTTGGTTTCCAGGGTTTGAAAGTCTCCGCCAGAAAAAGAGGATAATGGAAAGGTCCATTCCCGGTCATACACCAAGGGTTCGATATACAGTTGATTGTTGTCTTGTAAACGGGAAAGATGAAGCACGATTTGTCGAAATATGGGGTATCCGGTCTGATCCGCGGGTCGATTAAAGTAAGCCGTATCTTGATTGTTCGTGTTCGTACGGATTTCCCCGGCCATGAGCCGGAGGAGTAAATCAATATCGACCCCCTGTCTTAGCAGGAGGGTTAGTTTTCCTTCTCGGAGAGGGGTTAGGAGGCGTTGGGTAAAATCTTCTCCTTCAATGGGACTAATAGTAAACGTCGGATTTTCGG
>JAGQKG010000260.1 GCA_020430245.1 Nitrospira sp. | reverse complement strand
CGCGAAATGGACAAACTGTGGTCGCGCTGGTGAATCAGGAGGCGACGATTAAGAAATATTACAACAAAGAAGGGCAAATAGAACTGCATCCGGCGAACGCAACCATGACTCCGATTCTGGTGACTCCGCAGGATGAATTTGTGATTGAAGGAGTGGTGATCGGAGTCATTCGGCATTGTGGCTAGATAAACAATGATGGACCGTCAAATTGTCTGTTTATGTATTCCTCTATTCGAAGTGGCCCTGGCACGCCTCGACGCCCCCTCCTTACGCACCAGACCTGTCGCCGTGGCTTCCGCCCATGCGTCCCGTGCCATCATCCGTGAAGTTTCTCCCGAAGCTGAAGACGCCGGAGTCATACCCGGACTTCAGGCCGATCGGACCAGACGACGCTGTCCCTCGCTTCGACTTGTGCCTCCCAACCCTACTCGTGTTGCCCAAGCCCATCATGCCCTCGTGTCGTGCATGATCCCGATCGCACCCATTTGGGAGTCGTTTAGGCCTGGGCATTTTTATTTAGATTTGACCGGCACCACTCGACTCTTTGGCGCAACCTGTGACACCACGATGCGTTTAGAGCGCGATGTCACATCGCGCCTTGGGCTACAAGCCGTCGCCGGTATCGGAACCAATAAGCTTGTCGCGCAAATGGCCAGCTCCATCCTCACGCCGCCTCAACTTTGTGATGTCCGGTCAGGCTCCGAACAAGACTTTTTGGTGCCGTTACCGGTCTCAAGGCTTCCCGGACTACGAGGTCCTGGAGGGACCGCGCTCCAGACACGCTTGGCCGATTTGAATCTGCAGACCATCGGTGACGTGAGCGATGTGAGCTTGGAAGACTTAGAGACCATCTGCGGACGATGGGGCCATCGGCTCTACCAGTGGGCACGCGGGATTGATTTCTTACCGGTTGTGGCTCCTGAGGCCTCGCTATCGTTGACCCATTCCTATCTCTTTGAGCCGAATACGATTGAGCATGACCGGCTTCTTGGAGGCCTGTCATGTCTTCTGGATACTCTCTGCCATGACCTGCGTCAGAGACAACGCCTGTGTCATCGCCTCAGACTGACACTGCTCCATAGTGATCAGCTCACAGTTCACCGCTCATCCGTCTTATCCACACCCACACATTGGGAGGTTGATATGTTTCCATCAGTTCAGACTTTATTCCGTCGCTGTTTCCAACAGCGTGTCCGTGTACGCTCACTGACGATTCGAAGCAATAGCTTTCGTCCGCCACCCGAACAACTGTCGCTCTTTCCATCCTATGGCTCGGAAGAACTTCAGGCATCACCCCATCCCCATCGATTGGCATTGGCTCTTGACCGTTTGCATACCCGGTTCGGCATGAAAGTCATTCAATGGGGACGCTCACATATTGCCTCTCGTCTAGATTGAATATGTGAATCTTGAGAAATTCTTAAGCGGTGCTCTCGCCGCTTTGGCATAATTGCCATCGTTTTCATAGCATTATTTAACATGCAAAATAACCAATGGATAATAGGCTTTTTTAATTTTCAAATAACTATAATTAAACAATCGCTTCAACTAATAAGTTATGCACAGAAATAAAAAATAATGCCTTGCTTTAATCAACAAGTTATCAACATGCAAATAAAGCAAAGTGATACTTTAAATAAAAATTGGTACGCAATTTATCATTAATCGGACTGTTGAATAATAGGATCATTGCTAGAATTTTTTGCTAGACTGCGCCCTGTCCACTCATCCCTATCGTCGGTCGCAGTCCTCTCTCCCCGACGCCTTCCAGGCCTTGAGGGTGAGCCGGATCAACGGGGCAGCCAACTATTGTGGAGCGATTGTTTCGTTGTTTGCTCTTCCCATTCATGGAAGACCTCTCGGCTCGAGAACTGGATCGGTATCTCGAAGAAACCCTCGCTGCCAAATGGTTCTGTGGATGTACCTTATCCGGAGCCCATCCCCTACTGTCATGGGCGTTCCGATTGCGGCCGGCATCCTCTATCCCCTCTGGGACATCATCCTGGCCAGCGCAGCCATGGCCTTCAGCTCCGTCAGTGTCGTCATCAATAGCCTCCTGTGGTTGCCCAAGCACTGAGCACCGTAAGCCAACTTGATGGGCACCAGACAACCGGGCAGAAGGGTGCAAACCTCTTGTCATGGTGAGTGGAACGAAGGATTCGGCTTTGCCGAGGGCATTACAGAAGGCGCACAGCATAGCTCCGGTATTGGGCTTCAGAAAAGGGAGCCGACGTTTTCCCAGCTTTCATAACGGGAACACAACCGCAACCGTCGAGCGCTTTCGAATCGCCGGGCCAAGACTCAGAGGACTTCCACGTCATTCGGAGTGTCGGAGGCCACTTTTTCGTCGACTAACCTTTCGCCTGATCTGTTGTCTCAACCTTTCTCGAATCTTTCACTACGGTATCAACAAGCGACGCGACACAAAGGGTTTCCTGAAGGTGCAGGGAGATACGTATCGGGTGGAGACTGGTCGAACGGGTACAGTATAAAATTCTTCTTTTGGCCTTTTTCAAATGCCCTGACAACCCATCAGACACAGAGAATTCTGTTCAGACAATCGGAGGAATAAAATCAACGGGTAAAACTAAAGCGGAGGTTGAAGTCCAACCGCAGCAATTTTTAGTGAAAGAAGTAATAAATAGGTCATGAATGCCTTGAGACAAAAGAGGATCATCATCTCCACCCGATTTTCCGCCGAAACGACGAAGATACCGGCTATTCGGAAGAAGAACAGAACGCGTTGCAGACAGCCCACAGCCCAGCGAAACTGCTCGGGAGCAGAGGGGTCCTGCTGCATGCAGAAATTTAACAGGCTGTTATTGGGTGAAAGAAAAACGTGGAGTGAGGGACGGTTTCGATTTTATGCGAAATTCGAGAAAAAGCAATAGCTTAACTAGTGCATCGCAAAGAGGAAATACCGTACACGCAATTGCATGGTAGCATCTTCCAACCCTCTAACATCCTTACAAGAACCGTAACATGTCTTGGGGAAACCCGGATATCTCGCTACCAACGTGACATTCCTGATTGTCGTCTTCAATCTGGCACCGTCGAGAGGATGTTGTCATATTCACCATAGGCTTCTAGGAGGACCCTGGAGGATTAGGATTCGGTAGATTGAAAATGATCGGGCCTCAGGACGGAGGCATCGAGCACAAAAACACTTCCCGAATGGCGTTCCAGGAAGGGCTTCAGCGCCGAGAGGATGGGCTCCACTTTATCCTCAGGCACGACGGTCAGGACCATTTGCAGACTGTTCGTATCATTGAACATAAGGTGCCCCTCATGGTACCCGCTGTGCCCTTTGCCTGAAATATTACTGAAGACGGTATACCCACTGGCCTTGATTCGATCCAGCACATCCGTAACAAAACGGATATGCTCTCCTTCAAGAATGATTTTTATCTCTTTCATGGGGTATAGCCTGATACTCATAACCTCGCACGCCTCCTCAAATTGGAATTAAAGAATAATCCGCCACTCCTCCGCTGACTGGTACAGAAAGAACTCCATGGTGACCGGGTCGAGGGCCACCAGATTGACCCACTGATTTCCAATTAATTTCTGCAAAAGATCGTGCCTCGAAATGATGAGGGAGATGCGCTCCAAAGGCGCCTCAATGATGGCAAAGAGCCTCATCGGTTCATGGTAAGGCTTGGGACCATCATACACCGTCTGCAAGGGCAGTCCAATGCGCAAGTCACTTTGTGAACCGGACATGACTCCGATTCGGCCGACGACGTTATGGTACACCTTGCTCCCGGCTCCGTATACCTCGGGATCCACGGTCGAAAAATAATGTTCCATGTTAATCCAATTACCCACAATCAGCGGCGCCGTCATGATAATTTCCAGATATTTTCCCATGGGATCCTGAAGATAATCGTAGGAATGCAAAAATGGTCGCCCTTCCAGATTCAAGCCCCGCGTCAATAACCGCCGGCCGATGATGAAGACCGAGTGTCTTGACAGACCCCATTCAGGCCTCACCTGGGACCAATCCAAACTTCGTCGTTTAGCCAGACTGAGACTTCTTGGCAACGAGGGAGTCCCTTCCTCGTCCGGTAAGCGGCTCAATCGTTCCTGACTGTTCCGACGTCCCGCTTCCGCCAGATCGTGTTGGAGGCGCTGAAGATCTTTCCGATGAGTGGCGGGAACGTCCTCCAAATCGTACAACTCCACCTCGTCGGTGGTGGTATTGTGCTGTCCCGGCAAAAAATG
>JAGQKG010000025.1 GCA_020430245.1 Nitrospira sp. | reverse complement strand
AAGCATGTGAAACACCATGGCTGTTTTTTGATAGCCAATGGCATTATCCAACCGGGTTTCTTTGTGGTGAAATGCCCGTACCGGATACTCCTTGTCCGGCTCCGTATACAGATTATATTCGTAGATCATGCGCCGTCGAGTGTTGAAGGCTTCCTGCTGATGACCTTTGGCTTCGTCATAATAGTAATTGGAAAGATAAGTGGTGAGCCCTTCAACCCAATTGCCTTGAGCAAAATCATTGAAGACGGAATTTCCGAACCAGGAATGGACGATTTCGTGGCCAAGAGAATAGGGCTGGGTATATCCGCGCTGAATGACCCCTTCACCTAAGAGGGTGAATGAGGGGAGTCCAAGTCCGCTAGGGAAAAAGTTTTCCACGACAGCAAATTTCGAAAACGGGTAAGGACCCAAAAGATCGGTATACATTTGAAGATAGCCGATGGTCGCTTCTATGTATTGCGAAGCCAGGTGCGCGTCTTCCGGGTAGAGATACGTGGCGAGTTGAATACCTTTCCATACCTGCTTCTGCACCACAAAATGATTGGCAGCCAATGTCAGGGCTTCACTCGGAAGGCTCACCCGCCATTGGATGGTTCGGTGTCCGTCAGTCACGCCATTGGCAATCTCCTGGCCTTGGGTGATCGCTTCCCAGTCTGAAGGCAGGCGGAGGGTGAGATCATATGTCGAGAGGGTCTCTTCCCATGTGGGATGCCAGAATGTTTCATGGGTCAAATACACGCCGTTGGGTCCAATATGGCCGTTGGTGTCATCCGGTTTGACAAAGCGAAGTCCGCCCGAGGCTTTTGGCGTATCATCAATCTGTCCGTGGTATCTTAGGGTGAGGATTGCCGGTTTATCGGGACGGTCTAGGGGGGGTAAGGGAATTTCAATAACCCGACGCGTTGACGGTGGCTGCAGAACCGCGTCATCTGATGGGTGAGGGATTGGAAGCAATGTGTCGTTGAATTCGATCTGATCGATTGTGAGCTGAGGATGCAGGATGAATGAGACGGATGAGTTGTCGCGATGGGATGGTAGAAGATGGATGGTGTCCAATCCGGTGATGGCATGGGTGTCAGGATCCAGTGCAATGTGTAAAGTATGGTGAATGGGCGACAACGTGTTGGCTTGGAGTGGACTCGCCATCGCCAGACAGAGTAATGCCAACCCGAGGGCCAATGGTGGGACTCGTCTTGCTGGTGGGAAGAGTTGTTGGATGAAACTCACAAGACCATTTCCTTGTTGAATTTACGAATATCGTTTCTTTTTTCGACAGAATGCAGTGTGGAAGAACCTTGGGGCGTGTTAGGCCTCCGGGTTTTCAGTCTGGAGCAAGGCCTCTACAAATGCCGAGGCCTTGAAATCCTGGAGATCCTCTTCTCCTTCCCCCACGCCAATCAAACGAATGGGAAGATGTAATTCGTCCACGATCGCGATCACCACTCCGCCTTTGGAGGTTCCATCCAGTTTGGTCAAGGCTAATCCGGTGACGCCGAGTGATTCATGAAATTGTCGGGCTTGTGCAATGGCATTCTGCCCCAGCGTGCCATCCAGGACGAGGAGGGTTTCGTGGGGGGCGCCGGGCATTTCCCGCGCAATGATTCGTTTGATTTTTTTTAATTCATCCATCAAATTGATTTTGGTATGCAGCCGCCCGGCGGTATCGATGAGGAGGACATCCACATTTCGAGCTTTCGCGGAGATCATGCCGTCAAAGACCACGGCTGCAGGATCGGAGCCCTGCTTCTGCTTGATCACTTCGATGCCTGTGCGCTTTCCCCAAATATCTAATTGCTCAATCGCAGCAGCCCGGAAGGTGTCGCCGGCTACAAAGAGTGTGTGTAACCCTTGTTGCTTCAAATGATGCCCGAGTTTGGCAATGGTCGTTGTTTTGCCGACACCGTTGATGCCTATGGTCAAGATCACAAAGGGACGAGGGCCGCGTCGAATGAGTTGTTCCAGCGGTTCGGTCTCGCCCTTACGAAGAATGTCCATGAGGAGGGTTTGGAGGATCGCTGTGGGATCAGTCGCACTGAACACCCGTGTTTTATCTTTGACCATCTCAAGAAATCGCTCGACGGTGTGTATCCCGACATCGGCTTCCAGGAGACCGGCTTCCACATCTTCCAGTGCCACGGGATCCAGATGCCCCCGCCCCAGGCGACGCAATGATTTTTTCACGGTCTGGCGAGTTTTTGCTAATCCGTTCTGAAGACGTTCAACCCATTTCATAATTGATTTTCCCGATTATCAGGGCAAAAGCGTGAGCAATGGCTTTCGTTAGGCGAGAAGACGGGGAACAGGCGAAAGCCGACCGAAAATCGCGCGCTCTTTGCGTTTCATCCGTTTGGCTTCTCGATCGGTGGTTTCATGGTCATACCCCAGCAGGTGAAGGGTGCCATGAATGAGTAAACGTAGGATTTCTTCATCGGCCGTGTTGCCAAACCTTGAGGCTTGCGCAAGCGCCACGGGAAGGCAAATGACGACATCTCCCACGAATGCCGGTGACGACTGTACGCCATCCTGCATGGGGAAGGCTAGCACATCGGTCGCATAGTCCCGCTCCCGGTAGGTTCGATTCAGTTTCTGCATGCGCGCTTTGCCAATGAAGGTGAGACTCAAATTGGCCGAAGGATAGCCTGCCTGCTGTAACACAGTCTGCGTCAGTCGGCACACGGTTCTGGGACGAACGGACACTCGCCGGAGGTGAGAACGAAGCCACACAGCCATCGGGTGTTACCGCGCGAGCCTCTGGCCATTGGTGTCCGCCTTTGAATGATTTTTAGGCGATGCAGCCGAGTGTTCGCTAGCTATTTTGTGCGGGCTGTTGTTGGGCAGTTGATGTTCAAACCGATCGTACGCTTTGATAATTTCTTTGACCAACCGATGTCTGACCACATCTTGTTCTGAAAAATAGACAAATTGGATTCCATCGATATTAAGGAGAATGTCGGCAATCTGCGCCAATCCGGACTTTTGCGAATCGGGAAGATCGATTTGGGTAATATCCCCGGTCACAATAGCCTTGGAATTGAGGCCGAGTCTGGTCAAAAACATTTTCATTTGTTCGGTGGTGGCGTTTTGAGCTTCATCCAGGATGACAAAGGCATCGTCGAGCGTTCGTCCCCGCATAAACGCCAGGGGAGCGATTTCAATTTCCCCACGCTCGAGAAGCCGGTTGGCCCGATCAATGTCCATCATGGTATACAGAGCATCGTACAAGGGACGTAAATAGGGGTGTACTTTGGCGAAGAGGTCTCCGGGAAGAAAGCCGAGATGTTCCCCTGCTTCCACGGCTGGCCGTGCGAGGATGATGCGACTGACCTGTTTATGCGTGAGCGCTGCGAGGGCCATGGCCATGGCCAGATAGGTTTTCCCTGTCCCGGCCGGTCCAATGGCTATGACAAGATCTGATTGGGTAATGGCTTCGAGATAAACCTGTTGGTTGGGAGTTTTCGGTGTGACGGTTCCTTTTTTTGTCGGAAGCGCGCTTGCCGAAACGGTATAGGGTTTCAGTGGAGTGTCACGCTTTTCTTCTGTCGCCAGTATGGCCCGTGAAATATCGTCAGGTTTCAATTCGTAATAGGTCCGGGTCCAATCGGCTAATTCCCGCAGAATATGTTCGGCCCGCAGAACTGACTCTGGTTGACCATGAAGGGTGATCTCGTCGCCCCGGGCTGCCATTCGGACCTGGAGTTCCCCTTCGATCATTTTGAGGTGCAGATCGTGCGGACCGAAAAGATTGGCTAAATCAACCCCTTCTCGTAGTTTAAATTTTCGCACGTAGGATTCGATTCACCTCCTGTTAGCCACAATTTGATCCGTTACAGAGATTCTAGCAAAGGTTTGAGATTGGCTCAAGGAACGAAATGACAGATTACCGTCTCTTTTGGCAGGTCGAACAATAAAATGAGCTGCGCTCGCTTTGCATGCGCGTGATGAGGGTTGGACAACCATGCGAACAGGGCAATCCTGCCTTCTGGTATACCTGATGTGCTTCCTGAAAGCGTCCCTGGGATCCATCCGGAGCTCGAAAGTCTCTAATGGAAGACCCGCCAGCACGTATGGCTTCCTGTAATACCGTCTGCATGGTGTCATAGAGCCGTTGACAGGTTGAAACGCCCAGCCGGTAGCCATGAGCTTGGGGGTGCACTTTAGCGCGAAAGAGAATTTCATTGGCATAAATATTTCCGATTCCGGCGAGACGATGTTGATCGAGAAGAAAGGGTTTCAGCCTGCCTCGACAGCTTTGAATGAGCTGAATAAAGGTTTGGGCACCTATTTCTAAGGCGTCAAAGCCGAATCGGCGATGCATGAAGGCTTCCAATTCCTGTGGGGCGAACAGCCAGAGCCGGCCAAACCGTCGGGGATTCCAGTAATGCAGTTCAGAAGCCTGAGCTCCGGAAATTACGATGCGGCAATGGATGTGTTGAGGGGTTGAAGCCAATGCGGGATTGAAAAACCAGAGTCCGGTCATTCCCTGCTCTGAAAGCAGATACCTGGTTTCGTTGGCTCGATAGCAGGTAAAGATTACACATTTTCCTTTCCGGGCGATATTGGTGATCGCGGAGCGCTGAAACCAGGGTAGAAAGTTATGTCCAGTCCGCACAATATCAGAACGGTGTATGGTGAGCGTTTCAATGGTCCCACCCAGGACATGCCGGTTCAGATGGTTAAGGATAACTTCGACTTCAGGGAGCTCGGGCATAGAGGATGACGTGGGAAAAATAAAAGGGTTGGGCGTGCGTTGGTCGGTTTTTCCTTATGGTCTGGAAGGTTGTATCAGATTTGAAGTGGCACTGGGTATCGCCATGTTCATTTTGGGGTGAGGTATCCTAATGGGTAAGCCAATGAACTCCGGCTCAAGGGTGATGAGATTGGACTGAGCCAGGTCCTGACCTTGGTGTCTGATGTGTGAAGAGCCTATGAAGCCTTTGGTTGCGGGACTTCAGGAAGGAAGCCTATACTTTACGAGAGAGCCATGCCTAACAGGATACAGAAGGAACAAGTATGACACAATTAAGCGTGAAGCAGGTTGAAGAACGGTTAGGAGAAGCGAAGTGTCCTATTTGCAAAGCCAATCGTTTTGGAATTGACTCCAGAACGGTGACGGGAGACGGGGAATGGAAAGCGATTTGCCTCGGGTGCTATTATACCTTTCCCGTCCACACGGATATGGAATTTTATTTACAAACACAACCGGATGTTCAGTATCATTTGAAAGAAATTCCCTGTCAATCCTGTCGACATCGCGGAGTGTCCCTGGATTTTAGAGCCGTGCTCTCGGTTCGTGAGTCGGTCTATTTTGTGACCTGTCCCAGTTGTCAGCTCAAGTTTCCTGAGCGGTCCCATTTGGAATCGTTTGAGTAATCATCGGAGAGGAGAATGTCGTCATGAATCAGGATGACACGTTTGAAGAACCCAATGACTCTGAAACAGCCGCCGTCAATGATCCTAAGGCCGTTCCTCCAAAAAAAAATAAAAAGGAATTGTCTGTCGTGTCTCTCCCTCATGATAATGATGTGATGGCTCAAGAAATGGCCGATCTGTTTGACGAAGATCGAGTCACGCATCAACATGGAAACGCCGAGCCGGAAAAAGATTAGTAAAAAAACCCAATCATCAGTACCTACCTTCTGTAAATTTCTTATACCATTTCCCTCAAATCGTGGTTTCAGTTTTCATGTTCTCTTTATAGAGAGCTTTGATGTAGCCTTGAAATTTTCCAAGGTATAACCTTTCCCTCTGTCCTTGCTCATTTTTTATTAATCTAGGTGCATGAGTTCATTATACCTTCATGTTGAATGGGACAGTGATACCTGGAGGTGTCGTTCTAACTAAACGTGGCCGTTTCTCTCTCTTAAGGCAGTAAATAGAAAAGTGAAATGAGATTTTGATTTTTTAAAAATCAATCAAAGAAGAAGAAATGCTACGTGTGTTTGAAGGGGCTGGTGTCTTGTTCCATTTTTTTACCAATGTTAGGATAACTTCGCTTAAGGGGTGTTCCCTAAGACGGAACTGTTATTGACCTGTCTAGTGGAGTGGCGAATATGAGTGTGATCGAACCCTCAAAAAAAACATCCAAAAACGTAGTCTATGAAGTCTCGAGTTCCTCTGAGGAAACATCGTCATCCCAAGAGGGAGAATGGGCAGCGCCCTCGGAAGAGGGGAGCCTGGATAAGGTTCGAGATATTCTCTTCGGGGCCCAAAGTCGGGAAATTGAAAAGCGGTTTGCTGTGTTGGAGAATCGGTTGTTACAGGAAAGCGGGCGGCTACGAGAGGATCTTACCAGGTCTGTTGAAGATCTAAAGATGCACATGAATCAGGAAATCCTGGGGTTAGTCGGGAAATTAGAGCAGGAACAGGATCAACGCGCCTCCACCATTCAGGATATGGGACAAACGGTCAAGACGATTGAAACTCAAATAAGTCAACGGATTGTGGAGTTAACGGAACATACTTCGAACCAATTTCAGGCGATGGGCGCCGAAATGCAGAAGCAAAACCATGAGCTGATTGAGCAGGGTCGGGAAGCCATGAACTGAATGGAGGCTCAATTCCAACAAGCGGTCAATGAGTTACAGGTTGAGAAAACCGATCGGGCGGTATTGGCTGAAATGTTGATGGATGTTGCGTTGCGCCTTAAAGTGGGTACCAAGAACACTCAGACTCAATCATGAAGCCTTGAATATTGGCATCTTGGGGTAGACCTCCCATGACGAACGCGGACGATCCCTTACACGAGTTATTTTCCCTTCCCATCCTTAGAAAAACGTTAGGATCTCTCTGAAGGCCTATTATGGAACGTTCGCGTCCTTCGTCTCCTACGCATTCACCAACGGAATATGCCAAAGGAGAGTCGGAAGATTTTTCAGCCCTTCGTCGGTTGTTGCTGTCTCCCGAGCAAGTGCAATTAGATCGGTTACGACAACGTCTGGATACGTTCGTCATAGGTCCGCAGGAAGTGAGCCGCGTCCTGCCGGATGCTATTCGACTTCGAGCTCGGCAGGATAATCGGTTGTTGGCTTCTATGCTCCCGATTACCCAGGAAGCGTTGGCCCTTTCCATCAAACAATCACCCCAGCTCATTAGTGATTCCATCGCCCCCATCCTGGGGGCCGCTATTCGAAAAGCCATTTCTCGGGCAATGCGGGAAATGCTTCAATCTCTCAACCAGACGTTGGAATATAGTATGTCCTGGCAAGGGCTTCAGTGGCGTTGGGAGGCCTGGAAAACAGGAAGGCCCTTTGTGGAAGTGGTGTTGTTGCATACTCTTCGGTTTAGAGTGGAACAGGTGTTTTTGATTCATAAAAAAACAGGACTGTTACTCAATCATGTCATGGCCGATGGGATTTCCAGCCAAGGAGAAGCGGCCATTTCGGGCATGTTGACAGCCATTCAGGATTTTGTGAGGGATTCGTTTCAGCAAGGTCAGGATGAAGGATTGGAATCGCTCAGGATTGGCGATTTGACGGTTTGGATAGAACAGGGTTCCAGCGCTATTTTGGCTACTGTCATTCGGGGAACCCCTCCTGTGAAATTGCGGGATTTTCTTCAAACTACGCTTGAATCCCTTCACGTCCAATACTGGGATTCTCTGCAAAATTTTCAAGGGGATGCTGCAGTTTTTTTAGAGACCAGGCCTCATTTGGAAGATTGTCTCCAAGCCCAATTCGTGAAAAGACGAAAAGGCCTTCCGGTCGTATTTTGGGGGTTAACGGCTTTTCTCCTGGCCCTGTTGGGATGGTGGGCCTATCAGGCTTCTCTCAATCACCAACAATGGACCGAGTTGTTGAAGCGCATTGCGGCTGAGCCGGGAATTGTGGTGACGACCATTCAGGAGGAAGGAGGTCGAACGGTGTTCCACGGATTGAGGGACCCGCTGGCCGTTGACCCTGAACGGTTGTTGGAGGAGGTGGGATATCCTCCCTATGCGGCCGGTTTTCATTTTGAACCGTTTATTGCCCTCACTCCAGAGATGGTGCGTAAGCGGGCCATCACAGTTTTACATCCACCCGAATCGGTTGAGGTGAGCATTGAGGGTAGTCGGATCATACTCATGGGGGAAAGTTCCCATGGCTGGATTTCAAAAGTTATTCGATCGGCCCCGGCCATACCCGGGGTTTCGGAGATTTCTTTGGAGCGTCTCGTTGACACAGACGTGAAACAATTTGAATCACTTCAAGTCGAATTGGAAGGGCAAGCAATTTTCTTTTTGTCAGGTCAGGAGACGGTGCTCAATCGGGAATTGGTGAAAATTCGGCAGGTGAAAGACATTCTTCAGGAATTAGATACGAAAGCCGTGCAGCTCGGTCGGAAACCCTCCATTTATATCCTGGGATATTCCAGCCCTGTGGGTTCTCAACCGACCAATATGTCCCTGAGTGAAAGGCGAGCGAACAAAGTTCTGGAAATTCTCAGGGAAACCCCTTTTCACGTCTTAAAACTGTTCGCGACGGGTAAAGGGGTGGATCCCGATGTGAAATTTGGTCCTGGGGGAGGCCAGAGGTATTCTGCGAACCGTCGTGTGTCTTTCAGGGTCGTGGAACCCGGGATATCCCCGCGCGGGGAAGTGGGAGCGAAGATCGGGCCGTGATTCAGAAAAAAATTTGTATGCTGGGCGGGTTTGCGGTAGGGAAAACAAGCCTGGTGAGGCAGTTGGTGTCCGGTATTTTTTCCGAAAAATATCTCACCACGGTTGGCGTCAAGATTGATCAAAAATCTTTGTCGGTACGCGGGCAAGACCTTCTCCTGGTTCTTTGGGATCTCTATGGCGATGATGACTTCCAAAAGGTTCGGGCGTCATATTTGCAAGGGGCATCGGGATATATCCTGGTGATTGATGGAACAAGGAAAGAAACGGTTGATGTGGCATGGAAGTTACATGAATTAGCCCGGAAGGCCATCGGTCCTGTTCCTTTTGCCATCCTGCTTAATAAGCATGATTTGGTGGACGAGTGGGTTGTGAAGCATCCCATGATTTCTGATCTCAGTGACCAGGCCTGTCTGGTGTCCATGGTTAGCGCAAAAACCGGTGAAGGCGTTGAGGCAGCGTTTTTCGTGTTATCCGAGGCGATACTGAAATCCTGAAGACCGGTGTGGATGAAAAAAGCATCGGTGGGTTATCGTCGGTGCACTCAACGAGATTTCTTCATCTTCTTGTCATTATCAGAGATTGGTGAGACTCATGTCCGGTTCCGTACACGATCCCGCTCTTCTCAGCGTCTTTGATGCGTTAATTTTCCAAAAAACTGTGGATCGTTTCGACTGTGTAGGTGATCTTCCCAGTTGGTTCCCACCTCCAGGCCTGAGTCGGGAAACTGAGTTGGCTCCAGGGCAATTATTGGAACATTCGTTTTTTCTTCAACATTTTCTCCATGAAGCGAAGGCATGGTGGGATTCAACCGAGACCGGTCAACGGAAATCCGGTTTGTGGAGCGAACCGGCAGTATTTGGAGAAGACGTTGTTCTGGAAGCCACTGCCGTCCGGCATGGGTCTCTCCGGTATGTCATTCTGCAACGCTTTGGACCCGATATCCTTCCTATCCAGCCCTTACTGCAAAAGGCACGTGAGGAACAGCTTTCACACCGTCAGGCCGTCAAGCATCATGAACGCACGAGAGCCCAACTTGGTAGTCGTTTAGCAAAAAGCGAACAAGAACGGGATGATGTGATGGCCGTCCTCGATGGGTTGGGATTGGGGACTATTATGGTTGATGCCAATCGGGAGGTGACCTTTGTTAGTGCAAAGGCCCGTGAGTTATTGCAGACCGATCCTGACAGGATAATTGGCCGCTCTCTGGTTGAGGGCCTTCCGTGGAAAACAGAAGATCGTGACCGGGTCGAGGAAATGAGACGGTTGCCTGGGTCGCAGCGTCAGGCTGTGTCGGTGGTGATGGATGGGAAAAACCGTTCTGCAACCGCGTTGGAGGTTGAAGTTCAAAATGATCCTCGAGATCCCAGAAAAACTATCTTGTTGTTAAAAGATGTTACTGAGATGGAAGAGTTGCGCCGGCAATTGGTGGGGCCAACACAATTTCACAATCTGGTTGGAAAATGTCCCGCCATGCGCGTGGTTTATGAGCGGATTCGAGACATTGCCACGGTGGATGTGCCGGTGCTCATTGATGGGGAAACCGGGACTGGCAAAGAATTGGTTGCCCGTGCGCTCCATCAATTAAGCCCGCGTCATGGTCATCCATTTTTGCCAGTCAATTGTGCAGGATTGACAGATTCTCTGTTGGGGAGTCAATTGTTTGGTCACAAGCGCGGCGCCTTTACCGGAGCGACGAGTGACCATGCAGGATTTTTCGAATCGGCTGAAGGCGGCACGTTATTGTTAGATGAAATCGGAGATATGCCGTTACCCATTCAGACAACCCTGCTCCGTGCGCTTCAAGAAGGAGAAATTATTCGTCTCGGGGAGTCTCGCCCACGGAAAGTGAATGTCCGGGTATTGGCGGCCACCAATCAGCATCTTCAAGAATTGGTCGACAAGGGTGCCTTCCGTGCGGATTTACTCTATCGGATCCGTGTCGCACGATTACGGCTTCCTCCTCTGCGAGAGCGCCGAGAGGATATTCCCTTGTTATGCACGGCTTTCTTCGAGAAAAGCCGCGTCGCATTTGGCAAGATGCATGTTCACGGTATAGCACCGGAAACGATGCAGCGGTTCTTACGCTATTCCTGGCCGGGGAATGTCCGGGAATTACAAGCGGCCTTGGAATATGCACTGATACATTGTCGGAGTGAGATCGTCCTTCCGACTGATCTACCTCCTGAGTTGTGCGACGTTTCTCCGGCTGTTCAGTCATTGCCTTTTGTGAAACCGAATGAACGCCAGCGAATCCTTGATGCCCTAACACAAACAAAAGGCAAACGTGCGCAAGCCGCAAAATTGGCCGGTATGAGCCGTTCTACCTTTTACCGACGTTTAACCGAGTTAAAAATTGCTCCTGAGGAATCGTCCGGTTGATTCCGTTATTTCTGGATACATTCTGAACATGCGGTGGTGATAAATCGGGGATAAATGTGTTGGGGTTTTCGTCAATATCCATTACAATCAACCGTCCATGTGCATAGCCATAAGGGATGTGAGAAATTTTTCGCGAGATATCAGGATATGAAAAGGATTATTCATAAAGGAACAATCTGATAGGTTCCAGTCCCACCCCCTCGTATCCGGGTACGACAACAGATTTCCTGGATCGGGTCAACGGAACATCCACCGGCCGTCCTGGCGGTGGCGTTGTTATCTTTCCAAACTAAGGAGGTCCAATGAGCAGGAGGCTAATGCTGTGCTGTGCGTTTTTGATCCTAAGTCTGATGGCGCTTCCGGTGACCTGTCTGGCCGGTCCAATGGGAAAAATAACGCTCAAGGATGGCAGTCAGGTGTATGGAGAAATTATGGAAATGACCGAAGGCAAGATTCAGATTAAGGCCTTGTTCCATGAGGGGAAGGACCCCATCACCATCAAGTGGTCTGAAGTCACGGGAATTGATACCGAGGACCCGATGAGTTTTGTTCTGAGTAATGGAACCATCTTGCAAGGAAGGCCGGCCATGACGCAGCCCGGGACGTTGGATATCCAAACGGGATTATTACCTGAACCTATAGCGGTGCCGCTTGATTCGGTTTTGGCGGTCAATGCCCCGGCGAAAAAGGCGGTGGCTTTTACCGGCAACTTCAATTTTGGCGGATCGGTCACCTCCGGCAACACGGATGTGAAAAATTTTAGTTTTGTCGGAGAACTGGTTGCGAGAAGTGAGCGGTTGCGACTGAGCATGTTGGGACGGTACCTGTATGGCGAGAATGATGGTAAGTTAAATGTCCGCAATGCCTATGGCACGGTTAAAATGGATTTTTTTGTGACGAAGCGGTTCTATATTTTTACCGGTGTGTTGTTTGAACAGGATACGTTTCAAGATCTGAATCTTCGTTCCTCTTTCTTTGCCGGTCCGGGGTACCAATTTATCGAGGTAGGAGACTATTCAAACCCCTATGTGAGCAAGTTGGAACTCCATGGTGAAGTCGGATTGGGGTATTTTGACGAGAACTTTAAACGGGCAGAAGATATCAATTATTTTACCGGTCGATGGGCGGTGAATTTTAATTGGCCGATCCTCCCCAGCCTGACGTTATTTCATCAGCATCAAGGATTTCCCTCACTTGAAAAAACCAGTGATTGGTATGTGACGTCCCAACAGGGAATTCGTATGAATATCTGGGAAAACTTCATTTCGACTATTCAGATCAATTGGCGGTACGATAACTCCCCTGCTCCTGGAACCAAAAAGGCGGACACGCAATATATCCTGTCGCTTGGATATGCTTTTGAGTCGTAAGGCTTGGTTATAATTGGAGGGCCCGAACATAGCCGGTGTTCGGGCCCTTAATGTTTTTCCCTTCCTGTGCTTTCTCTTTCTTTTCTCTCTTACACGTGATTCAAAATTTTTTCCTGAAACACTTTGAGACAATCTGCTGTTTCACAATGGGAAAATCTTTCTGGGAAAAATGTAAATGGCTGAAATTTAAGTTGAAAATATCTGGCATCATTCTTGTTAATTAAGTATGCATAACCAATGGGTAGGTGTAGACCATACAATGAACATTCAACGCTCTCCTACAATGTCTTTCATGAGCCTCTGCAGGGTACTTGGGATGTTAGGCATCTTGATTCCCACGCTGGGAATAGGATCTGAAGGGTTGGAATCATGGATTCCATTGAACGGCAAGGACATTGCCACGAGGCCAGTCATCTATTCGAAATGTGATAGGAAGGTTCAGGAGCGGACTTCAGTCGTCAAAGTGGTCAAAAACGATAAGGGAACGGTCATCACGGTGCGGAGCTATGTTTCGGAGGTATCGAGGGACCGGTTTTATCTCGCGAAATTCGAATCTGACTTAGATGTTCTTTGGCAAAGAGAAGTTTTGTGCTGGCATAGGCATAGCCCAGACCCATCAGAAATCAGTGGATCGGGTGGAAATTGGGCCCCTGTCTGAACGCCAGGAGGAACCTGTACTTATTCCAAATGGGGATTCACGCATGATGAAGGTTGAGCATCTAACTCTGAATGAAATCTGTCTAGACAGGATCTTTGTGCCATGCCTCCGGGAAGGAAGTGATCTTATGCGAACGGGGAAAAAGGAATGTCTTAAGTCGAGCGCCAGCTTGGGTCGCGTCTTGATCGTCAGTAAGGATCACTTAATTCGTGATTTCCTTGGACAGATATTAAAACTGCATGGGTATGATTGCGAATACCTTGAGGAATTGCCAAAAGCCATAATGGAGCAAGCCTGGAAGGGTTTTGATGCGCTATTCATTGAAAGCCACTCTTTGGAACACGTGAAGCGTGGCATGAGGTCTGGAATATCCCATTCTTCAGGTTCTCCGATGGTGGTATTGGGAGATCTTCCTCCATCGGATATAAATGGTTTTTTCCGTGTGCTGAAAAAACCGTTGGATTATCGCCAGATGGGAAGATTAATGGAGGAATGTCTTTCTTTGAAAATGCACAGACGCGCATCACAAGGCAATTAGAAGTCTGGGCGTATCTGTTGAGATTTTTGTCTTGGTGCGGAACACCCAGGGCGGCTACCTATTCGAGCTGATCTTGACGGTTGGGGCTTTTAGAGGGGGCCTTCAGCTGGAAATAGGGGAGGATAGGTCAGTCGCCCCAGGTTTTTTATTGAACCTGGTTATTTTGTTCCAGGGAATTCAGAAAGTATTGGAGGTGAAAGACCGGTTAGGAAAAAAAACTAAAAAGCCTGGCACGATCTTGCATTTGGCTTTGTGTTGAGAGAGGATGATGTGGGCTTTTTGTGGACCCCCACGTTTTTCATACTGGAATACAACCGGTTCTATCTTTCACTCTCATGATAAGGAGGATGTGATGCTCAAAGAGTTCAAAGAGTTTGCCATGCGAGGCAATGTGATCGATATGGCTGTCGGAGTCATTATTGGAGGGGCCTTTGGCACCATTGCCAAATCGCTGGTTGCCGATGTATTGATGCCCCCTATTGGACTCTTGTTGGGTGGCGTTGATTTTTCCAACCTGTTTGTCACCTTGAAGGACGGAGTGCCTCCAGGGCCATACCTTGCCTTGTCCGATGCTCAGGCGGCAGGTGCTGTCACCATGAATTATGGAGTATTTTTCAATTCGGTTATTAGCTTTCTTATTGTGGCTTTTGCTGTTTTTATGGTGATTAAAGCCATTAATCAGATGAAACGTGAAGAAAAAAAGGCCCCGCCTGAGGATCCTACAACGAAAGAATGCAATTTCTGCCACATGACGATTCCCATTCAGGCAACAAAGTGCGGACATTGTACTTCCGAATTAGCGAAGTCCGCGTAGTGGATTATTCCGGGTCGATGGCTGGCATGGGATAGGGAAAATAGAAGTGGGCTTGTGATCAGCCGAATATCATTTGAAAATTTTTGCTGGTGACCAAATCTAAGTTGATCGTTAAAAAATAATCAGGCGGTGGGCGATGTCTCTCATGAATGGGATGCCGCATATGTTTTTGACATGGTGGCTCGGACCTCCAATCGGCACCTTCCGTCCGTATTTTATATCTGAAAAAATATTCCCGGAAATTGAGGGCTTTGCGCTCAGATGGACCTACTTGACCTCAATTATTAAGGTGAGCGGCCTTTCGTGTTTTTCTCAATGAAGCTGACCAAGAAGATCTTCCTGCCCCACCATCGAACGGTAGAGAATATCTGCAGAACGATCGGCGTTATGTATTTTTAACGAAAATGGTGTTCTGGTGCCTGCGGTGGTTGCTGCACTGCAAGCCTTGCAATCGAGATGATTGTAGGGCCTGCTACCGATGTGTTGTATAGAATGGTGGCGACGATTCCCGACATCTTTGCGGCGGCAATTATTGTAGGGATCGCGTTTGATGCTCTTCCTGACAAGTTCGGGTTAGGGCAGGCATGTTCGGGCAGGCCACACTCTCTGCGATAGTTGGAAAATTTACGGTTTTTTGATCATGTTATTCCCCATGATCAAGGTGCCAGCCAATTAGGATTTGACCAGGTATCTGATCTCGTCACGGTGTTCATTGAATTTGGAGGGCAGGTGTTATGGGGCGGTGCCATTATTATAGTATTTTAACTTTCAACTAGGACATGTTAATTGTCCTTCGCCCCTTTGGGGAGAGGGTGTGAGTGAGGGGAATGCATCAATCGAAGGTTAAAATACTATACCATCGGGTTTCTGGTCATCGAGCCTCGCGTATGAAATCATTATTCCCATTCATGGAGCGAATTCGGAAGGGCTGTGGGTTTTCTCGCTTTGCGATTCTCGGATTGGTGATCGCCATGGGTCTATGAGCCATGGGGTTGGCCAATGCAATCGTCAATCTGGCTTTTGGATTCAGTCTTGGGGCAATTGCCGTGGCGGACACGTTTCGTTCAGTCGGGATGTGCCTGCGAATGGGGTATGTGGGGCGCATGGCCCTTACCCCGTAATCGGCCGTAACCTGTCGTTTGTGTTGCAGCAGATTCACTCCTCAATGGTGAAAACAGCGTTGAGGCGTGACAGCACCACGTTAATGGTGGCTTTCAACAAGGCTAGCCGATTTTCCTATGATTAGGAAAAAGCGTTAGCCACTCTTGAGAGTCAGTATGTAATTGGTGAGGTCATTCAGCTGTTTCTCGTTAAGTGGAAATTTTGGCATAAAGGACCCGGGGGAAACGGATTGGGGATTCTTAAAGTGCTGAAGATGCCATTCTCTGTCGGGTCGTCGATCGGCGACAAAAGACAGGTCTGGGCCAACATTGACACCTTCCCCGTGAATGCGATGACAGGTTTTGCAATGGAATTGTTCCACTAAGGCCATGCCTCGGATCACTGAGGGATCACGCTTGGGAACGGCGTACAGATCTCGGAGAGAGATACTCAGCAGGCTGAACACCACAATCAAAAATCCCAATCCTGCTCCTAACACGACCCGGCGCGAGGATGGATTGCGGTCAGGGTTGCGATCCAAAAAGGGCAGGAGCAGCAATCCGGTAAAAAAGATCGCAGGAAGAAGCCAGGTCGCCAGAGGTCCCCAAGCCCCTGGGGCATATTTAAGGAGCTGATAAAAAAACAGGAAATACCATTCCGGGACGGGGACAAATGAATGGTCTGAGGGATCGGCCCGATCAGCCAAGGGGAATTCCATACTGATCGCCAACATGGCTACAACACCAAACACTCCAAGCATGACCAAAGCATCCATGAAGACCTGCCGTGGGTAGAAGGTTTCACTCCCGGCTTTGGCTCTCGTTTCATCATGAGGACCAGCGGGTCCCACCCGTCTGAGAATAAAGAGATGGAGCATAATTCCCACTGCAATGAGTACGGGGAGAAACGCGACGTGAATGGCAAAAAAACGTGAAATCGTCAGGGCGCCGAGAGTTTCCCCACCACGAAGGGCTTTCACCAGGAAATCTCCGACAAGGGGAACGTTGCCGACCATGTTGATTCCCACCTGGGTTGCCCAATAGGCATTTTGATCCCAAGGTAGCAAATATCCCGTGAATCCGAACGCCAGCATGATGGCGAGCAGGATGACGCCGACAATCCACATGAGTTCTCGAGGCCGTTTATAGGCACCGTCAAAAAAAACTTGCAACATGTGGAGCCCGATGGCCACCATGACCGCTGAGGCACCCCAATGATGCAGGCCACGGACAAACCATCCGCCCCACACCTCATGTTGAATATAGTGAACGGTGTCGTAGGCATGGTCAGTCGCCGGCACGTAATACACCATAAGAAACATGCCGGTCAGGGCTTGTAGAACAAAGAGAAAAAGTGTGGCCGAGCCGAAGACATAGTTCCAGCTGGCACCTCCGGGAATGGGTTCATCCAGGAGGGTTTGCTCCAGGGGCTTTAATTTCAGGCGCCGGTCTATCCACTGATACAGACGTGAGGCCATGCTTAAAGTTCAACTTTCTGCGGCAAACCGGATTTAAATTCTTCGTATTGGACCAGCAAGTCACCATTTTCGATTTTTGATGGCAGCGTGTCTAAAGGGCGCGGAGCAGGGCCGGCCTTCACGGTACCTTGAATGTCATAGACGCTTCCGTGACAGGGACATTTAAATAGACGGTCCTGTTGGTCCCATCGATAACCACAGCCTAAATGGGGACAGATAGGTGAAAATACCGTCACCTCTCCATTGGGTTGTTTCACCGCCCACACGCCTTTGGTGGCGTGGCTTTCCTGCCATCCATCCTTTTCCGTCATGGTGTAATCCATTGCCTTGGGTTCACCAATCGGCAGCGCATCGGCCTTACCCAGTGAGACCCATTCTTTATTTCGTCGTTGAAGAGCGGGGGCGATGACGTATCCGATTAACGGGACAGCAAGGGAGATTCCGATAAGAGAGGAAATGAATACGGTGGTTTTGACAAAGAATGACCGTCGTGTTCCCACGGGGGTGGATAAGCCATCTTCCATATTAGAGTTCCTTTAGAAAAGCTGACAATAAGATGTCTGACTCCTTTGAGGAGCGCGTGCTCCATCCTGTTTACAAAAAGATATCATAGTTCGGATTGAATACCCCAATTAAAAAATTATTCATCCTAGCCCTTACAAGATCGGATGATGTTGGTTGGAACGTGAAAATGAAAGAGGGAGTTACCAGTACCGGACCGCTCCGGTATCGATATGGATGAATCCTCGCCGACCGTAATAGCCGACTCCACCCATTCGAAGTTTCACTGCGGCGCGTCGAATTTTTGAAAGTCGAACGCCGGGAATCGAGAAGTCCACCGCTTGTCCGACCGTATGGAGACTATTTGGCGCGGCCCCTCGACCAAGGCGAATCAACAATTTGTTGTATGAGGGTGAGCGGTAGGCAGAGTAGACATGAATTTCCTTCCCCTGTCCGACTAACTTTTCTACCTGATTCATATATTCCAGCAATTGGATGTCCATCTGGCAGATTTTTTTGGAATGGTGACAGCGCAAGAAATAGTTAATGTCCTTCAAGGCTTCCTGGTCATAACGACCGGATTGATTGCGATAGGTCACTTGGAGTCGTTCGTCAGTGTGGGTGTTATAGAGGCGAAGTCGGCCTTCAGGCAGGGAGGTGGCCGATGCGGATTCGGGAAACATCAACCGGCTGCCTAGAATCAGCATGCCTGCTAGTGAGGATTTCAGGAAGAAACGCCTGGACCAGAGTTCTTCTGTCTCCTGAGACATAGTGACACCCTCCGAGCTAAGAATGGGGAAGTGAAGCGGGAGAATAAAACGGCATGAATCCATCGATTGTTTAACAAAATAGGATGATTAGGTCAACTAATTTAGGGAAATTTTTTAATTTTTCTCTCATGCATTTTTGTTGAGTCCACAACGGGAATGAATAATTATGCCCAATCGCCTCTTGTGGCTCATCCATGTTGTTTTTGCAGAAACCCACCTGCACGAGTGTTCTCTCTGAACAATCTGCATTTGGGAATCAATCCTCAGCGGCCTCATGACCGACATGTTGAATCCGACATTGATCGTTGAAGTATTTTGGTCAGATATACGGGAATTGGGGTAGGGAAGGATATTGCTTATCCCCATATCCAAAAGGATAGACCATGGAATGGTCTTCATTGTCTCAACACCGTATCTTCCCCTGGTCATCTATCTTTCTGGGAGTGTTGAATAATAAAAATTTTCAAGGGCAAATTTGCCCAGGATTAGATTACTCATCAAGACTCCGGGTCGGTTCAAAAAAGTCCGTCCAGCAAGGCCGCAGCCGTTTTTACGCGCGGAGCGTACACTTAGTACGTGAGCACGGAAAAATGGCGAGAACGCCGCTGGCGGCTTTTTTCAACAGACCCTTGCTGGAATGGATCGCGTGTTTCCCTGCATAAACCATAGACAGAACAATCCTTGTGGCTATTCGAATTCGCGAAAGCTCCATATGGGTTTAGCTGGTCAATGGCATCATTATCGAAACTCGACGGGTAATCTCATCGTTTCTTCTTTAACCTATGGAGTTCCGACCGCATGCGAGATGTTTGAAGAAGCTATTCGATGGGCATTTCCCTCCCTTTCTTGATTTTATTCTCCCGGTTCGTTTGAGCCCAAGCCTATGCTCATGGGCCTCCAGCGCTCATGAGCTTGCACCCTGATTTCGCTTTGGAAGTGATTTTCCAGAATTTCCTATCTGTTTTCAGATTGTCCTGATCTTCGAAGTCTCTCCTTGATCCCCTTTGGATCCTTTCTTTCATGATTTTTCGTTTCGCCTCATGAATGGCGGGAAATCACATGTAAATCAGATGTTCCTTCTTGGCTCCAATCCCAATTTGCAACAAGTTCGTAAGGGGCTTCCGGTTATCTAAACAGATAAACATGTTTGACAATCGGATACACCGCGAACGTTTTGAAAGGAACACAGACGTCAGGTGAGCTCTGAGAATAAGGTTGTAAAGAGTTGAAATACAAAGGGGATACGCCTGGATAACACTCGTCGACGTACCACATGCCAATTGGGAATAAGTCTTGCTCACCTCAATAAACTTAAGGGGCCAATTATTTAATTTCCACGTACCTGCAAGGTACGTCTTACTGTAAGGAGGAGTCGCTATGCCACAGGTTGAACCGAGCGTCATGCTTAACTCAATTATGGGGAAAATCTACAATGTGCTGACTAATGGGGATGATACCGTCCCTAAATCGGAAGACAATTTTTTTAGTTGGTGCACACCCGGCTTGGCTGTGGAACCTGATGATTTTGATTTTTTAACACAAGGGTTAACGGGTGTGGTGAAAAAGAAAGCCCTGAAGGACATGGTCCTTGAAGGTGAGGGGGGTGAATCGACACAACCAGAGTTGACACCGGCGTTATTAGAGGGATTGCGTGCGCAAGATGCCAGCAAACAGTATATGAATGCAGAAAGTTTTGCACGGCTAGTCGATTTTGTCCCCGACTTGGCTGCGACCACGAATGATCAATTTGCAGCCATGAGTATCATGAACAATGAGGGATCGCTTTCAGAGCGCTTCGAGTACATATTACGCATGAGTCAAATCATGGAAACCAAATTGGATGAAAAAACCAAGGAGAAAATTGAAAAATTCAGAGGGCTGCTTTCTACGACACGGATAAAAAAGAATCTTGTGACTGATGAAGAGGTTGAGGTCTCCGAGCCTAGCGCCTTAGTGAATTTGTATAACCAGAAGATGACGGAGTATGAGGCGGCGGCATTGGCATATAACGGTGCCCGCATCGATGCCTTGACGGCCGACAACGTCAAAGCGGTCCATTATTGGGGGATGAACGCCAACATTCTGCGCAATAGGGTCAAGGCGGCCATGGGAGATTGGGTCAGTAATGGGTACAAAAATGATTATGAAGGAATAAACGCCTTTATTGACCAGGTCATGAGGCGGGATATGGCGCTCCTGAAAGCCCAATATCAGGATGATTTGGAGAAGGCTAGAATTACCGGGATGTCCTCCGGCAGCGATTTTTTCTATACCTCGCTCGTGCCCAGCAACCCTATGCAGGCAGCAGGATGGACAAATTTTAGTTTCCAATCCTCGGATTATAATAATTCCTCCAATTCCAGCTACCAAATGAAACGGTCTAAAACAAGTGCCGGAGGCGGATGGTTAGGTATTTTTGGAGGTGGCGGGTCGGCGAGCCATGCCAGTGGACAATCGGAATCTAAAGTTACGTTTGACAGCAACCATTTTTATATGAATTTTTCCATTACCCAATGCCAAATCGTGAGACCTTGGTTCAAAACAAGTTTTATCAATAGTAAGCTGTGGCGCTTCGACCAAAATAATCCCGAATCATCAAAGCAAATAGTCAGCGATGGCGGCAAACCGGCAACAGGCCTCTGCCCGGCCTACCCCACCGCAATCATTTTCATCAAGGATCTCGTGATTGGCTGCCGGAATAGCAGTGGGTTTTCAGAGGCCGCGCAAAGTTGGGAACGGTCGTCGGCGAGTGGTGGTGGTGCCGTGCATTTTGGTCCATTTCATTTCGGTGGCTCGCATGGCCGTAGTTCTGCCAGTGGAGAACGTTCCTCAAAATTCCACTACGATTCGGAAAAACAAGAAATGCGAGTGCCGGGTCATCAAATTATTGGATTCAAATGCCATGTGTTCCCCAAGAGCCCTGATCCGTTAAGCGAAATCACCGATTGGATTTAATGCTCAAGGTAGCCCTGCCTCAAAATTGAAACTGAGGCGGGGCTACTTGGAGAATGAGGGACATTCGACTAACTTAACTATGTGATGAGGTAATACATGGCTATCGACTCCATTGTGCAATTGGCCTTGATGTCCAAAGCCAAAAAAGTCTTTGAAAAGGAAGGAACGTTTCTGAGTTTTCCTGTGACGCCGTTGGCCTATACCAAAGAGGATCTGGATTTTTTTTCACAGGAAACCGGGAGTGATCTTCTCCAGAGCAAGGCCAATCTGGCCGCTTTTTCAACCCTCGTCAATCTGATTCCGGATGATGAGGCCTGGTTACCCACTGATACACGCTTTTTGTGGAATGAGTTGGAATATGTGCTGAGAGAAGGCACTCTTGCTTCTTCGACTCGTACACCGGAAGAAGAAGCAGCGTATCAGAAGGCGTTGGCCTTTTTGAAGGTTCCGGGTGAGGGTGGTCTTCTGCAGGACGGCCCGGAGGTCAAGGTCTACAACCAGTATAAGGATGCCTACATTATGGCTGAGCAGGAATTCATGGAAGCGAGAAGTACGGGTGAGGCCGCAGAGGACGAATTGGAGAAAAAACACTGGCGGGAGGTCGATGAGCCTGCGTTTCGCGCAAAACTGAAGGATCTGGATAATCAGTGGATTCTGGAGGGCTACAAGAATGAAGTGAATATTGCCAGGAGTCAGTACCAGAACCTTGGAGCCAAATCTCCCACAACGACTTGGGATGAGTGGAAGGGGTGTTTTAATCAGGATCTCGATAGTGAGACCAATGCACAGGATAATTTTACCGTTTTCCCAAGCAGCTTTACCCCGTCCAATGCGTTGGAAGAAGGTTCATGGAATCCTTTTGCTCTTAGCGAGGCGGAAATCAAAACATTGGTGAATGAAGCGCCGGCAGAGCTCCGTAAGCGATTCTCGGTTGAGGGAACGGTGTCCACGAAGAAATCTGTGACCTTGGAATTCAGTTCTGCGGCTATCAAGCGGTCCTGGTTTGATTCGGAAATATTCCGGGCACGGTTCTGGCGGTTGTCAGATTCGACCAAGGTTTTTTCTGACGGTGGCACTCCGCCGTCTGGAGATTGTCCAGCCTATGTCACGGCTATCGTCTTTGCCCGGAAGGTGGTCGTGGAGGAAAAACAAACCCACCCAACCGCTTCCAATCCGAAAATGCCTGTAGATTTACGTTTTAATTATGCGTTGAAAAATCAAAATTCGATAAACAGGATTAACCCTGCTGTATTGCAAGCCGTGCAACCGCAATTGCTGAAAAAGACATCAATACAACCACAACCAATGACAGCCAAACCCGTACAACCCTTAATGATGAAAAGCCGGCCCCAGGCGATGGCTTCGTTTAAGTCAACGGCCATCAGGGTGCCGACTCAGCCAACCAGAGGAAATGTCTTGTTAAAACCAGCGGTGATGACGCCAATGGTCGCTCGCCCGGCTTACTCCCGGTCCATGGTGAATCTGAAGTCCTCGGCCTACACTCGGTTGCCGACAACGCCTGTCCGGAGACCTTTACCACGTCCTGCAACCCCGCCATCACCCACCAACCAGGTCCCTGACAAGAATATTTATATATTGGCGTTTATTTGTAAGCCGTTGCCGAAATGTCCCGATCCCGATATGACCTTACAATGGTGAGTCGAAACAATGGAAGAGTCATACCGTGAAACCATTTGTAGAATTTTCAATAGAAAGAATATATAGGTGGTTATGATGGGTGTGATACTTGGAGAAGAACAACTCGCTTCGTGGATACAAAAAGAAATTGCACTGAAAGGTTCGTTAAAAAAAGGTGCACGAGGGATGGCCGCCAGGCGTGTCCAGGAATGGCTGCATTTTCATGGATTCGGGCTGGTGATAGATGAAGATTTTGGTGGAGTGACAAAAAAAAGGGTTCAACAATTTCAAGAAGACCGAGGGTTGGCATCCAGTGGCATTGTGAATGCGGACACATTTCAGGAACTGGTTGCACCACTGTTACAGGTGCTGACTCCCATCAGTGCTGCAAACCACACATTTCCCACTATGGTTCGCGAGTATGCCAACGCACATTTGGCGCAGCATCCTCTTGAAGTCGGTGGACAAAATCGTGGGCCGTGGGTGCGTTTGTATATGAAAGGACATGATGGGGCCGAATTTCCATGGTGTGCCGGGTTCGTCACATTTATTTTGAAACAGGCCGCTGAAACGCTAGGAATGACAATGCCTATTCAAGGTTCTGCTTCGTGTGATTCTCTGGCCGCTCAAGGGAAAGAAGCCGGTCTTTTCATTAAAGAGTCCGCTCTGACCGGAGACAATGCCTCTAGAGAGCCTTTGTCGGGCACAAGCATTTTCTTAGTGAGAAGAAGCAGTACGGATTGGACACATACGGGATTGGCGACGGCCTTTAACCGTGATGCCTTTGAAACGATAGAAGGAAATACCAATGATGAAGGAAGTCGAGAGGGTTATGAAGTCTGTTCCAGATCACGTGGATATAAAAAGAAGGATTTTATTCTTCTCTAAATACTCATCGCTACACGGGAATTATGCGGTCACTGCGTTATTCCGGTCCACTACCAATTAGCAGGTCTTCTCGGGGTACCCTACTGTATTGAATGGGCTTGGACATGTGATTGGGAACGTTTAGAGAGATCCCCGGCTTGGTGCTCTATTTTTGAGAGCCGGCCGGCGGGGGCACGGCTGCGGGAGGTGAGATACCCTGACAGGCCTCACTGGAATTTTCCTCGGCAGGGCCGTCCGTGCCTTGATTGACTTCATCGACAAGAGGAATTCGATAGTAGGAATCGTCCTCCCGACCGCCGTGAGAAAAGGTGCTGGAATGGGAGAGTCTGCCGAGTATGTTTTTCGCGGAATTGATTGCATCCTGCATGCAAATTATGCCAATTGATTTGGTCATGTTCACCTCAATCTAATTGTATCGCACGGTTCCGATTCTGTGGCCATTTCATAATAAGGCTTTCATATCGCATAAGGCGTGCCAAACACCTACTGCTTCATTAATTGGTAGGAAACGTCAAAGGGGGCATTGAATCCAATAGGAATTTCATCAAATCTCAAGAGAATGTTTTATGCTCAAAACCTCCCTGTTTTCATCAATATCATTCAGATGCATTCCTCTGATTCTGGAGTCAAAGACAAATTGATCCAAATCACGACAATTTTTCTTAACTTGAAATTGGCTGTGTGGTTTCCGCAACAAAAATAGAATTGTGATCGATTCAGGAAGAATTTCAGAACGAGGGGGCGGTCGTGTGTCCCGGCCCGGATTTCTTTGGAAACTCGTGTCTGTATTTCTGTTGATAGGGAGAGCTGTACAAGCTCGAAAAAAATCGGGGAGGCAAACTGATCGGACCTCGAGGTAATCGTAAGGAGGTTTACATGTTAGAAGCGAATGCGGAGGTCGGCAACGAGAGGAAGATGATCCGAGGCGACGAGGGAATCTCGTGTTTTGGGAAGATGCACGTGAGTTACGTCGATCCGGCCTTCATAAAAAATATGGTCGAGATGCAACAGGGGCAAAAATCCCGGATAGGTCCGGCGACGTTTGACAAAGGGGCGAATGTCCAGGCTCTGAAATCGTGGGGTCAGGATATCGGTGGTGACACCACGCCCCCATTCATTGAAATCACCGAGAATAATTTTCGGACCGGCCCCTCGATGCTGGTCCAGAATCATCGCCAATCGTTCTGCTTGATATTTTCGCTCCCGCAATCCCGTGCCCATATGCACGTTGTAAACATGTAAGGTCTGATTGCCCAGCCGGAGATCCGCCCGTTGACAACATCGGCCGCGCCGGGTTCTCCAGGTCAGGTCATGTTGCGCATCATTGACAATCGGGAATCGGCTCAAAACCATGTTTCCAAAGGGATAGCCGTGACGCAGGCGGGCAGATGCCATCACCCATCCCATTCCCATCAAGGCACCAAGAAGTTCGTCCTGCCCACGGCCTTTGGGGCCAAGCCCCAGGACTTCCTGAAGAGCAATGACATCTGGATGAAGGGCAGACAGAACCCCCGCGATCCGTCTGGGCATAATCCGACGATCCATCCCGCAACACCGGTGAATGTTATAGGTCACAATTCGAATATCGAGGGTGGGCGATGATGGTGGAGCCTGTTGAAGTATCCGGGACATGGATGAATAAAAATCCTTGTAAATCAGTGAGCGGAGGTGGTTATTGAGACCATATCATGACGAGATCATGAACAGGGGCTAAAAAAATGGGACCATTATCGTGATCAGCAAAATGCAGACCAGGGTAGAAAAATGCCGTCCACAATTTTTGTGGATAACATGGTGGTTAATGGCAATCACAGCCGTGTATCTGAAGTATTAATAAAGCATTGAGCGGAATGCACAAATTTTAGGCATTGTATGGAAATTATTTTTATATACCACATATAGGTGTGATAAATTTTTGGCGTAGTCGTAAAGGTAGATTGCGATTGTATCTTGACTTTTTTGATTTTGTTGATCCTCGGGAGCTTCTTCAATTCATCATGATGTTCATCTCAAAATGGTTTATCCACAGATTGGAATTTGCCTTGTTGATAATCAACTAAATGAGAATGATTTTGTCGGCTCCTGTGGGGCTTTTTCGTCTGGACAATCGCCTTTCGCTTGTATTCATCAGCTATTTCTCAGGCATTGAAACGTTTCACGGGAAACCCACGACTCTTCGTCGGCTACAATCACCAGTACTTTAAAAGCGGAATCCTTGCGATGACTAGGGTTGGCTCTTCCTGGTTGCCCATCCGAGACCTCGAAATTTCGAGGGCTATTCGAAGAGAGACTGTACCAGTCCATTTCCTGGCAAAATCGGGGGCGGTTGTCAGGAGCTTGTTTACCAATGCCCATCAAGAGCGAAGGCATCGGAGCAATCCAAGGTAGCTGGCCGGATAGGCTCCCGGATATCTTCGTGCCCGATGACAGAACACCTCAATGGTTAGGGTCGCGCGAGGATCGTGTTGTTGGTTGACCGCCATCAAAAGTTGGCGCCTGTCGGAGGTCAGGCCGGACAAGCTCAACGGCCGGAATGGGTGACCCGGTGTCCGCTATGCACGACACGAACGTTTACTGCTTCGACTTCGCTCGGATAAGCGGTGAAGGCTTTGTGCCCATGCTACTCTCGATGAGAAAAACAACTGGAGGCTGATCGGCCAAGGTGAAGGCATTCATTGGGAAGATCTTGATGAAGATATTAGCATTGATGGGTTGCTTGAAGGCAGGCCATCTGGCGAGAGTCAGACCTCGTTCAAAAAATGGTTAGACGCACGATCGGCTCGTGGGAAACAATCTTCGTAGTGCTATTCATACGAGGGTTGCCCTAACTACCTCGCAGATTCAATTTTCACCTTTCCTCTCTAACGGTTGCGACAGAACCATCAACGAAACAACTTTTTATTCCGCTTTCACGTATCGGTGAAAGGGTAGGGGGCAAAATTGTTATTGACGAAATTATGCCTCCACCTGTCCCACCTGCTTCTTGAAGCCTTTGCCTGCGTACCGCTTCTCCATACCTACGCACGAAACTCTCAACAACAGACTTGACCCCTGTTTCAGTTTCAGAGATGGTTAGGTACGCCTGTGCCAATAGCCAGGACGACGCTTGGCATGAGCCAGGGCGACAATAATACATCGATCCATTTCTTTACGGAACACGATGCGAAATGGATATCGGTTGAGTGCACAGTAGCGGCAATCGGCAAATGTAGATGGAAATTGGTGCGGATTGGCAACGATTTTGTCAATTGCCTCGTCCACGGCGGAAGCAAATCCGATTGCTGCTCCGACACTGCGTTTTGCGTACCAATCGAACGACTCGTCGAAATCAGCTCGAGCACCACGGAGGTACTCAATTGTTTTTGCCATGACCAATCCGCGCCAATGCCTCATCTCGAATTTGGGACCACGGGACAGTCTTAGCGGTTCCTGCGTCAAGTTCGGCAACGCGACGTTCAATCTCGCGTGCCCATTCATCGGAAAATGGAGCTTCTAAGTCGGGCGGCACCGATTCCCATAGAGCGTCGATTAACCGTAGCCGATCCTTTTCGGGTAACCGTTGCGCTGCCGAAAGTACATGATTGAACTCACTCATGGTTGAACCCTCCTCTTCGCCTAATTATAGCAGCTCCCACTATTGAGTTGACGGATTGGAATCGTATGCAAACACGGCATGTAAAATTCTCTCCCATTGTTGTATTGATTTATAGAATTGTCAATGCTCTCTTCACAACATTGCTTCATCTTTGACTATGAGCTATCGCCAATTTGTCATTCAAATTTTTCGGATGAGGGGGCGAATGACGGAAATTAAACGCGAGAAAAGAATCAGGTCCCCTTTTTAATTTCAAGGTTTAAAAACAGGAGAAAAGAGGGGCAGCAACTGGCCGTCATCCTGAGCCACCGGCGAAGGATCTGTGCCCAGGCGGAGGAGCCAAGGCTAAGCGAGATCATTCCTTCCTCGCAATATGACATGGCCTCCCAGGACAAGCGCGTTTCCTCGATCGTTCACCATTCAACAGCCTGGAACCAATTGGTGCAACTTACGCTTTCACATATATTCCCTGCGGCGAGCATCAGTCCGCAACCGTATGGACTCACCTCGCCCTCGTATAGTTACTCAAGGTGAACTCCTCTTCCATTTCCCACCTGCCCATTCACCCTCACCTGCTGCATCACCTA
>JAGQKG010000259.1 GCA_020430245.1 Nitrospira sp. | reverse complement strand
ACGAGGGAATTATCCGCTCGCCTACCGTTATCTCTCCGATCATTGTCCGGTGGTGTTGGAAATCGAGAACACGGACCAGGATTAAGCATCCCTACCCATTTGCTATTCCGGCGAAATGTTATCGCTTGCGTGGCTTCGATTTCCTGGGAAGACCGGCCTCGCCCCAACAGGAGAGAAAGGCCGTGAGAAAGGCATGCTCGTTTGAAGCCTCCACGGCTAGGGGCGCCAAAGCCAACCCCACCGCCAGAGCGATATGATAGCCGACCGAGCGCGTCGCCACCGCCCGTTGATAGGCAGGATGAGCACGATTCACCCACACCGTTGATTCCACCAACCGCCCGATTTCCTGATCATCTTCCCGATCTTCAAATTGAATACCGAGCCCAAACCGGGCTGGAGCCTTTCGGCTGCCCCGGTCCGGCAGCAGAAAATCAGACACCACCGAGGCATCTTCTCGCTGCTCGCGAGACTCACGTTGGGTCTCCTCACCCGGAGGTTCATTGCCGGGAGGTTGAACAACAAGTTCTTCTTCCGTTTCCTGATCCTGCGAAGTTTCTCCGGGAACCATCACCGCTCGCATGTCCTCGTAGGGACCCGGCGTTCCCAACGGTAACCGTTTCTGCCCGCCCTTCCGATGTTCGACCAACGAGCCAAGGAGTGGAAAGAGGCCGGAGAGATCTTCCAATACTCGCTCAAGATCCCGTTCCAGCGGTCTGATTTGGCGAGGCGGGGTCTCCTCGACCGGACTGTCCACCACTCCCCATTCTGCCAGTTGACGCTGAACGGCTTCCTGGATGGCTTTCCGATAGGCCAAATATGTCGCCCCACGTGCCCCCACACGAATGAAATCACCTTTATTCAATGTGAGGCTGGCCGCCAGACCGGGCACCTCGATCAGTCCGGAAATGTGTTCCCGTGCCTGCGGGGTAATCCCCAACCAATCCCACCCGGACTTGATGACTTTGCCATAAGTGCTAATGGCTAATCCTTGAAGGTTGTCAGGCAAGGGATTTCCAGTCCGCACCAGATATCCCACCGCAGAGGGTTTCCGCTTGCGTGCCAGGCGAATTTCCAAAGGCGCACACACCGGTGCCTCAAAACGTTGAGGCGGCAACTCCTCGCCATTGACTTCAAAAACCACCCCGTGGGGATAGTGCCCATGCAGGATGGTGGAAAACGTGGGATCCAGCAACGGTTGGAAATGTCTGGAAATGGCCACTCCGATAAATCCCTGATCCAGGAGTGGAGAGAGAATATTGTGGAGTTTCAGACGAACAGCAGTGCCTTGATGACTCACCATGCCGATCGGAGGAACCCATTTCCAGGGAGCCCGGTGTCGTGAGGACAAATGCCACGTGGTAGACACATGCGTGTTTCCTCGCTTGGTTTCCGTGAGGACTTCCTGACACACCAATAGACCCAGCTTGATCCCCACGCCGGCAAAGCCAATCCCCTGTCCCCGTCGCTTGGTGCTGGAGGCAATGTCATGGTACCGGGCTAAATCTTTCCTTTGCATACCCGATCCGTTATCCCTCACCGTCAAGGTTCCCTCTGATGGATTCACTTCCATCACAATCCGGCTGGCACCTGAATCCAGAGCGTTCGCAACCATTTCGGTGAGGATGGTGTCTTCGATCGCGCCGGGATAGGCATCCCGCAAATCTTCAAGCAAATGAAGCAAATCAACCCGGGTTTCACCCATAGCGATGCATCCCTTTTCTTATGCCCTTACGCCCCCTTACACCTCATCGACACAAAGACCTTGAGGCATTATTCCGGAATCTTGGTGACCCGTCGGGCTTCGGCTTCCACAAACACCCGCTTCACGAGGGGATGCCTGGCCTTGATGTCCTTATCCAACGAGGCCACGCCGCGTTCTACCTCTTCGGACGTGACCCCGTCTCGAAAATCCACACTCAGATTCACCAAAATAAAATTCGGGCCCATGTGCATGGTCAAAACTTCATTCACATGCTCCACGCCGGGAAGCTGTTTGGCCATATCACGAATGCTCTGGACCACTTCCTTATTGGCGCTTTCGCCAATGAGCAATCCCTTCGTTTCATACGCAAGCCACATGGCAATCCCGGCCAAGATCAATCCGATAAGACAGGTGGCGATGCCGTCAATATAGACAATACCAGTGACCTGTCCCAACCAAATGCCGATAAAGGCCACCGCCAACCCCAGCACGGCAGCTGAATCTTCAAAGAGGACCATAAAAATGGTCGGATCTTTTCCCCTTTGGACCGCTTGCAAATAGGACCACTTTCCCTTGGCACGGGAAAATTCACGGAAGGCCATGTACCAGGCGCCACCCTCAAATACGAGGGAGAGACTCAAGACGATGTAGTTGACCATGGGGTTGGTAATCGGTTGAGGATAGAGAATGTGCAATACGCCCTCATAGAGGGAAATGCCAGCGCCTAAGGCGAAGACCAGAATGGCCACCGCAAAACTCCAAAAATAGATTTCCTTGCCATACCCGAACGGATAGCGCTCATCAGCCGGTCGCTTGGCACGATGGAGTCCATAGAGCAGGAGACCTTGATTGCCGGTATCCACCAGGGAATGAATTCCCTCGGCCAACATGACTGAACTGCCGGTCATAGCGGAAGCCGTGAATTTGGTGAGGGCAATTAAGCTATTGCCGATTAATGCCGCGTAGATGACTTTTTTATTGGATGAGGCCATGAGCCCTGAAAGTATAAGGGAATCATATCCAGCGAGAGAACCCGTCATGGTACCTGATAGGCCGGAAAAAGTCCGGCCTATGTGGCCTCACTGGACTCCGTTCGTTCCTTTCCTCCTGCCGACACCTAACCACAACAACCAAAACCCAATGGGTATGCCAATCCACACCAGTTCGCTGAGCAGCACTCCCATGCCCTCCTGGGATAAAAAGGCCGAGAGCCCAATCGGCGAAACGGCTACCGGTCTCAAGGGAAAGAAATATCTGGTTGAGTCGAATGGCGCAAAAAAAGCAATGCCGAGTCCCCCATTGGTCAGGGCATCCAGAAACCCATGGGACAGGGTGACGAGAAAGAAATACAAGGCCATCACCCAATATGGTCTGGTCCCAAACGCAAGAGTTGGAGTGGCCCACCGGGGCACCACCAATCCAACCAACATGGCAAACACAATGGAATGCGTGAGTCCACGATGCCCCAACATATGTTCATACGGAATCCCGAACGCCAGTCCCAGCACATCCACATCCGGCAAAAGACAACAGGCCATCGTGAACCACCAAAATCTTGCGGTATGAAATGGAATACTCAGGCTTTTGCCCATGGCATACGCCACCATCACATGTCCAAACGCCGAGGCCATCACCTTCTCCTTCTCTTCACGCTCTTGCTATCATGAAGTTATTGATATTTAGATCAGAACATTCATGTCGCTCTTCCATGGGAGCCACTGAGATGGTCGTCTCCTCGGCTCCGACGCCTGCCGGCTGTCCCAAGGGAGGGACGCTCTCCTCAACGGGCGGGCCTTGTGTGAGCCCTGCGAGTTGGACCGCCCTCTTAAGATTGGCGTCCGTTCGCTCTCCTAAGGCCAGACGGGGCGTCCATGGTTTTGCCTACTTTTGCCAAAACAAAAGTAGGTCGCCTGCCGGGGCGAAACCCGGCAACGCAGAAAATCACATTAGACACGGGAGTAAACAAGTGCGATGCGCTCTTCACAATGCGTTTTACTGGCAAACTCCAAGAGGGAATCCAGATACACATTCTAAAAGCTATAAGGCCAGAACCATAATTTTTGTATCATCCAACATAAGCTTCATCACAGCTCGCTCAACCATCATCGCTACTATGTGACGCAATCTATTCATCTCCATATGTATAAACGACACGATCACCCTATCCAATCTGTCAACCGCTTCTTTCGATTCCCTCTGTTCGGACTCTCCGTTCACAAGTGGGCACTTCTCATCCTGCTATGGTTCACTTTCCCGTGGCTGACGAGTTGCGCCAATAATACCGTTGAACATGGCGTCCTACCTGATGGCAGGACGCCATCCTCTGCCATCAGTAGCGTCGAATCCAACGGGACATTTCACCGTACTTCGCAGTATCTCACGATGCGGGACGGGGTCAAGCTTGCGGTGGATGTCTATCTTCCCGCCGACCTGAAGCCAGGGCACACCATTCCTACCCTCTTACACCAAACCCGGTATTGGCGGGCAATCGACTATCGATGGCTGGTCTCCGCCTTCAAAGGTGACGGTCCACGGGGGCTTATCGGG
>JAGQKG010000258.1 GCA_020430245.1 Nitrospira sp. | reverse complement strand
ATGAAAAAACGGAACAACTTGTTAGTTATTTTCAATCGTTAGCTGGAATTAGTCCATCAACTGGTTGGTTGGATCTATCCACATTGCAAGCTATGGATCGATGGCTTGGAATTAAAGCAGCAAAAGTTAAAGACCCCAAGCGTATTGGAAACCCGAAAAAGAGTCTTGAAATAGAAGGTGAAAGCGTTGCATTTTTAACAGACAAAGAGAATGCCGTGGTGGCCCACATCTTTTTCCCAACCAATGGTGCTGATCTTGAAAAGGACGACCTTGGCGTATTAGAAAAAGTCGCTGACTTTTTCGATATGCAAGGGGCCACTGGCCTGACGTTTAATGTATTAGGATTTGCCGATAAGCGAGAAAAAGTCAATTTCAATCAAATGCTTGGTGAAGAACGTACTGCCAGTGTAGACGAAAAACTGCGAGAGCTATTAACCAGGCGATTAAATAGGGTGCTTTTGGTGGTGAATTCCTGTAGACTCGGGGCATGGATACACAAGATGCCCGAACACTCCTTCCAGCCGCCCAAGAACAGCTCCGGAAACAAGCGATTCGCCTCAAGCAGCAAGGGATGAGTTTTGTAGAAATTGCCGATGTCGTGGCGGTGCACCGCAACACCGTCGCCAAATGGTGGCAGCGCTATGTCCACAAAGGTCTCAAAGGCCTCAAAGCCCAGTCACGTGGACGGCGCGTCGGGGCCCAACGCACGCTGTTGGCTGAGGAGGAACTCACCATTCAGCGACTCATTTGTGACAAGAATCCGGATCAGTACAAGTTACCCTTTGCCCTGTGGACGCGGCAGGCAGTCCAGGAACTCATGGTCGTCCGGCTGAAGGTTCGGATGCCGATCCGCACGGTGGGGGAATACCTCAAGCGGTGGGGCTTCACGCCGCAAAAGCCGCTCAAGCGCGCCTACGAGCAACGACCGGCGGCGGTGCGACAATGGCTCAACGAAGACTATCCGGCCATTGCGGCTCGCGCGAAGCAGGAACAGGCGGAGATTCATTGGGGGGATGAGACCGGCATGCGCAATGACAGCCAGCATGGGCGCAGTTATGCCCCCCGGGGCCACACGCCGGTGATTCGCTTGTCGGCAAAACGCGCCTCAACCAACATGATCTCCACTGTCACCAACCAGGGTAAAGTACGGTTTATGATTTACAGTGGGAGTATGAATGCTGCCCGCTTGATTCAGTTTTTCAAGCAACTACTCAAGGGGGCGAAGAAGAAGATATTTCTGATCCTCGACAACCTGCGGGTTCATCATGCCAAGCCGGTCAAAGCGTGGTTAGCCGAACCTCGCAATAGCAAACGGATCGAAGTGCTCTTTCTCCCGGCGTACTCGCCTGAGTTGAATCCGGACGAATATCTCAATGGTGATTTGAAGGTCGGCGTTCATGCCATGCCCCCGACCCGGGACACGGCCACGCTCAAGCAACATGTTCGGGGGCACATGCGGATGTTGCAACAGTCACCAATCCGAGTGAGCCACTATTTTCACCATCCCAAAATTCGGTATGCGGCGTAGCAGATAATGCAATGTTTTTAATTGCCGGTTTAATAACTAATCATTTGGCACGCAACACCACGAATCCTCGGCATCCAGATGCCACTATCAGTGAAGTGTTATGTGATTTTGACGGAACAATTACAGTCATCGATGCCACTGATGCCATTCTCGAAGCATTTGCCTTGCCGGATTGGCGCGAATGGGAACTCCGATGGGTACGCGGAGAGATTTCCAGTCAAGAATGCCTGGCACACCAAGTGGAACTCATTCGTGCAGACCGTGAGACATTGGTCCGCTTCGCCGCTGACCTCCCCATTGACAAGGGAATTTTTGCGCTTGACCGACAATGTACCGCACACCACATTCCTCTACATATTGTCAGTGATGGACTTGATCTATTGATTGAAGCCGTCCTACGCCGACACAACCTATTACATATTCCCGTCTTTTCCAATCACCTCCAATGGAAGACACCAAGTGTGCCTTCCCTCTCCTTTCCATTTTCCCTGCCAGAATGTCGAAGCGGTTCTGGAACCTGTAAATGTGCCTTAACTCTAGTTGCGAATTGCGACTCATCTCAAATTATCTACATCGGCGATGGTCAATCGGATCAGTGTGTATCACGGAAAGTTGGCACCCTCTTTGCCAAAGGCTCACTCAAGGGCTGGTGTGACCAGGAAGGAATCAATCATCATCCATTCGATACTCTCACCAACGTGACAGAACAACTTTTCTCGAAGGAGGCCGTCAGTCCATGAAAACCTTGCCCATGATCCAGGTTGCGGAGGAGAACCTTCGGGTGAAAGAAGCCAAGTACTGCTCCTACGGGGATACCGTCCACTACTCACCAGTGCCAAAGTTTTTTCAAGGCTGTGAAGGCAGTTTTCTCTATGATCGTGAGGACCACCCGTATCTGGACCTCCAAATGTGGTATTCGGCAGTCAATTTCGGCTATCGCAACCAAGCTATAGTCGACGCGATAAAGTCCCAATTGGATCGGTTACCACAACTGGCCTGCCAATATCTTCATGAAGAAAAAGTTCTGGTAGCCGAGAAACTCGCCAAGGAGTGCATGCGGGCATTTGGGATCGAAGGGAGAGTTCAATTCAATGTGGGAGGAGCTCAAGCAGTTGAGGATTCAATGAAACTTGTGAGAAATGCCACAGGAAAAACCCTCGTCATGGCCTTTATGGGTGGATATCATGGGCGCACGCTTGGGGCCTCTGAAATTACATCTAGTTATCGGTATCGGCGTCGTTTTGGCCATTTTTCGAATCGCGCACATTTTGTTCCCTATCCGTACTGTTACCGTTGCCCTTATGGAAAAAAGCTCGAGACTTGCGATTATTACTGCGTCAATCAAGTCGAGCGGTTATTTGAGACAGAGTACAACTCTTTTTGGGATTCGAGAGCCAATGAGCCTGAATTTGTCGCTTTTTACATTGAACCCATACAAGCTACCGGTGGGTATATCATTCCTCCTCCGGAATATTTCTCCCGATTACACAAAATTCTGAAGGAACGGAAAATTCTACTCGTGGACGATGAAATTCAAATGGGATTTTTTCGAACTGGAACATTTTGGGCTATTGAAAACTTTTTAGTTGGACCAAACATTGTCGTCTTCGGGAAAGCTATGACCAATGGTCTCAATCCCATCTCGGGATTATGGGCAGAGGAAGCACTCATATCACCTCTACAATTCCCCCCTGGGTCTACCCATTCGACTTTTTCCTCAAATCCCCTAGGAACAGCTGCAGCATTAGCCACCCTCAACTGGATCGAAGGACAACATTACAAAATGAAGGTCGCAGAATCGGGAGCCTACTTTCTCCACCAACTAATGGTCCTCAAAGCCCGTCATGCCACGATAGGGGATGTATCTGGTTTAGGGTTGGCTCTTCGTATCGAGGTGACCAAACCTGATCGCTTCACCCCGGACAAAGCTCTAACCGAGCGAATCTTTGAGGCGGGGCTGGCTGGGAAGATTCCCTCATCCCGTGGCCCAATGGGGTTAGTCCTGGATATCGGCGGACATTACAAAAACGTCTTCACACTGGCACCATCCTTGGACATCACCAAAGCGGAAATCGACCTGGGGATCGAATTACTAGACTATTTATTTACCCTCTGCGCCGAAGAAAAATGAGCCTACACCGGGAGAGTCGAACCAGGTCATTGGATGGCATGGCCAATCGGCGGGAAACAGACTTAGCATTCACCGGAAACTCGAATGTGTTGGTCTATCTTATCCATGGTATCACAGGCACCCCGGTTGAAATGTCTTATTTGGGACGGAAACTATCTCAGGCAAACGGGTGGAATGCTTATGCAACCACACTGCCAGGACATTGCACCAGACTTCGTGACCTTGTCCGCACCACACAACAGGATTGGCGAAGACATGTGCAACAGCAGCTCTCTTTTTTTCGGGATCATTATGAAACCGTTTTTGTCGTCGGATTGAGTGCCGGAGCGCTACTGGCGCTGGATGCCTCCACGAAAGTACAGGTGAATGGTGTAGGAGTCCTCTCTCCCACCTTCCAGTACGATGGATGGAATACCCCATGGTCCCACACAATCCTATCATCGGCCATGCGTCTCATTCCCTCTACACTCCAATGTTTTGTCTTCCATATTGATGGCCCTCCATACGGCATCAAAGATGAACGGCTTCAAGCCTCGGTTCGCAAAGCCTATAGCTTTTCAGTCATCATACGAGACTGGATACATGATTGCTGGTCACCGCGAAGAACCAGTCTTGGCATGGTCCCT
>JAGQKG010000257.1 GCA_020430245.1 Nitrospira sp. | reverse complement strand
TGGAATAGGCTCCTGCTTTTCCCAAGCTATCCCGGGTTTTTAAATAGGCCTGCAAGTCGGTATCCGAGAAATCTTTCACCCAGACTTTGACGGTTTCTACCCAGGTGTCCTCCATTTGTTTGTTCTGCAGAATCAAAGCTAACCCGGTATGAACCAGATGACAACGGCCGCGCAAGTCGGTCAGCATGTGGTGGGCATCTTCTAGGTCTGCCGGTTTGCCCAGAATCCGGCCATCCAATTCAATAACGGTATCGCTGCCGATGACGAGGCTGTCGGGATAGTGACTCGCCACGGATTCGGCTTTTTCAAGGGCCAGGCGTCGTACATGATTGGTGGGTGACTCCTGGCCGAGAACTTTTTCATTAATTGCGGGCGGAATAATCTCAAACGGGAGTCCCAGCAGGTCCAAGAGTTCTTTTCGCCGGGGTGATGTGGAAGCCAGAATGAGGTGGGGATCGGACATTTAGGAGGCGGCGGTGGTGGTTGCCGGCATGGCCATGGCCAAGGTATCCAGGGCGCGGGTCCGGTACTGGTTCACCAGATTGATGACATCCAAAGTGGAGTTTGTCCGGACGAGTTCTGCCCGCATGGCTGCTGCATGGGGAAAACCCGAGCAATACCAGCCTAAGTGTTTGCGCATGCGTACGAAACGCTCTGGCCCATGGATCCTTTCAAACAGGAAGGCATGTTGGATCATGACACTGAATTTTTCTTCCAGGCTTGGAACGTGCTGCGGTGGAATACAGGATTGTTCGGTCTGCAACATTTCTCGTATCTGTGGAATCCCCTGAAAAACCCATGGATTGCCGAGTGAACCACGGCCAATCAACACGCCGTTTACGCCTGATTCCCGAATGCGGGCAGCGGATTCTCCCAGACTCTGAATATCGCCATTGCCCAGGACAAGAATGCCATGCGGCTGGATTCGGTTTGCGGCTAGGGCGATCGCTTCCCAATCGGATTGTCCCCGGTACATTTGCGATAGTGTGCGGCCGTGAATGGAGATGACCTCTGGGCGTCCCTGGATAAGACAGGCGCTCCATTCTTCGATCATATTCCGGTCGAAGCCCAAACGAGTTTTGACGGATAGAGGAATAGGTGATCGTTCTTGGCCTGGAGTTACTTCAGGGTGCTCGGCTTTGAGTTGCGCAATGGCCTGGAGCGCACTGGGTTTTAGGCTAAGCTCTAAGAGAGTTTGTCCGTCGCCCCAATCCTGAATGCCTTTTCGAGTCCTATCCATCAACTCCAAAGCCAGGCTCGGCGTGCGAATTAACCCGGCGCCACTTCCAGATGATGCCACGTTTTTCGAAGGGCAGCCCATGTTGATGTCCAGGCCGTCAAAGCCTAATTCACAGACCACATGGGCGGCTTGGTAGAATAAGTCAGGATCCTTTCCATAGATCTGAGCGATGACCGGCCGTTCCTCTAATGAATAGCGAAGGCTGTCAAGAGCCTTTAGTCGTCCGGTGCAAATATCGTGGACGTTGGTAAATTCTGTAAAGACTACATCAGGTTTTCCATGTAGTGCCACCATATGGCGGAAGGCCGAATCGGTGACGCCATCCATGGGGGCCAGCCCAATGATAGGTTGAGGGAGGGTTCGCCATAGTGTGGAAACGGTATGAGGGCAATGAGGCATGAGGCGTGTGAATGAAATCGAGTGCTTGAGTTCTAAGGTTATTTTACCGAAAACGTCTAGGTGTTCCTTTTCAACTTACACCTTTACTCCTGATACACCCGATTGACCATTGACGTGAGGATTCTGGAAATGCCCAGTTGGCCCCTACGTATTTTTCGGCTTGATGAATATGGAGGATAGTGGATGTCATTACGTAAAAATTCAACTTTGGAAATGCCATCTGATGTGCACCATTGCGCAAAAATGAATGTGTTGGAAGAGGAGATTGTACGCGAAATCAAATCTCTTTGGACAGGACCTGACACGGATGTACGAACAGCCTTATTGAAAGAAATGGTCGGAAGTGTAGTCAGGCTTCGAAGTTTGGATACGGATGTCTTAGATGTCAAGATTCTTCACCGAGCTTTAAAAGAGCTTCGCTACGCCTTCCGGGTATTCCGGGAATATCGTGAGGTAAAAAAAGTCAGTATTTTCGGTTCAGCCCGGACCCCAGGGGATGATCCAAACTATAAGCTGGCAGCACAATTTGGGAAACTCCTCAGTCAATGTGGTTTTATGGTGATCACGGGGGGTGGGCCAGGGATCATGCTCGCCGGGAATGAAGGGGCTGGTCGGGAGAATAGTTTTGGGGTGAATATTATGCTGCCCTTTGAGCAAGCCCCGAATGCGATGGTCGCGGATGATAAAAAGCTTGTACATCTCAAGTATTTTTTTACGCGAAAATTATTGCTGGTGAAGGAAAGCCATGCCGTCGCTCTTTTTCCTGGAGGATTTGGGACTTTAGATGAGGCGTTTGAGGTGTTAACGCTGATTCAAACCGGGAAAACACACCCGATTCCCGTCGTGTGCATCGAGTCCCCTGGCGGTGATTACTGGAAACGAATGATGGATTTTTTGGACCAACAGCTCTTGTCTCGTGGGTTTATTCATCGATCCGATTTAGCGCTCTTCAAAGTTGTGTATTCGGCAGAAGAAGCGGTTGAGGAAATTCAGCAATTTTTCCGGGTGTATCATTCTCTACGGATTGTGAGAGATACGATGGTAATTCGAATGCATCAACGGCTCTCGCAGTCGGAGGTGACCCAGTTGAACCAGGAATTTTCGGACCTCTTGACCGATGGGCAGTTTCAGCAAGTTGAGGCGTTGCCCGAGGAGTGGGATGAGCCCCACATTTCCCACTTGCCACGGCTGGTGTTACATTTCAATTGGAAAGAATTAGGTCGCCTTCGACAATGTATTGATTGGCTCAATGCACGAGCGGTCTCCATATAGGCATTTGGGGAAGCGTATTGAGCGTTTGTCCGGATTAATTGAAACCTGATAAGCTCAGCTTGAGGGCCGAGATGATGATGACAAAATTTGATGAATTGCCTAATCAGAATCCACCGGATGTGGTGTTGTATCATGCCGATTGCATGGATGGATTTGGCGCAGCGTGGGCTCTCTGGAAACGGTTTCCACAGGCTCGCTATGTGGCGGTCAAACATGGGAATCCACCTCCGGATGGATTGCAAAACCAGCATGTGGTGATGGTTGATTTTAGTTATCACCGCGAAACCATACTGGAGTTGGCGGACCAGGTGGCCAGTCTGTATATTTTAGATCATCATATTACCGCGCAGGATTCTCTGAAGGATTTGCCTTTTGCGTATTTCGATATGAACCGAAGTGGCGCGGTTTTGGCATGGGAATGGGCCCACACGCACCCGGTTCCCTGGCTTCTCCGGTATGTGCAGGATAAGGATTTATGGCAGTGGCAACTTCCCGCTAGTCGGGAAATTAGTGCGGCGCTGGCGTCATACCCGTTTGGATTTGAACGGTGGGAATCCCTCCAATTTGAAACATTAAAGGTCGAGGGAACAGGTATTTTGCGATCCGAAAAGGCATTGGTTGAAAAGATGGCAACCGAAGTCACCATGGTGTCGTTCGAAGGACACATGGTTCCCGCTGTACATTCTGCCGTGTTAACTAGCCAAATAGGGGAATATCTTTCTGATAAGCATCCATTTTGTCTCATTTGGCATCAAAAAGATGGCCGCCGATATTTTTCTCTTCGGTCAAGATCCGGAGGAATTTCCGTGGCTGATATTGCGGCCAAGTATGGTGGAGGCGGACACACCCATGCTGCCGGTTTCTCGGTCTTTTTAGACGGTGATTCTCAGAATTTTCTCAACCCCGTTTTCGGTCTTCCTGATTTTACTCCTGCCTCTGTTCGGTTCTGAACATATAAAGAGAATTTTCTTGAGGGTGAATCCATGATTCCACTTCGGGATGACAATCCTACGGAAATTACACCCGTGGTGACGGTGGCTTTCATTGTCTCCTGCAGTCTGGTGTTCCTGTATGAGATCTCTCTCTCGATGCCAAATGGTGAAGCATTTGTTTATATGTACGGGGCGATTCCCGCAGTCGTGTTGGGGCATGCTCAGTTACCACCAGAGCTGGTGAGCCTGCCTGCATATGGAACACTTCTCTCAAGTATGTTTCTCCATGGTGGCTGGATGCATTTAATAGGGAATATGCTTTATTTGTGGATTTTTGGAAATAATATCGAAGATGTGATGGGTCACACGAAGTTTGTGTTGTTCTATTTGATTTGTGGGGTATTGGCTGCCTTTAGCCATGCATTGATGGATCCCGAATCAACGATACCAATGGTTGGTGCTAGCGGGGCAATCTCAGGAATTTTAGGTGGGTATTTATTGCTGTATCCTCATGCGCGGGTATTGGTTTTAGTGCCTTA
>JAGQKG010000256.1 GCA_020430245.1 Nitrospira sp. | reverse complement strand
GCCAGTTGCATGCGATCGAACCACGCCAGACCGTCGTTCAGGTTGTTGATTATTTTGACCCCTCGATGCCCACGCTCTCGCTTCCGCTCAACGCGTTACATGATGCCGTGTGGAATATGGAAGATTACTTTCGGAAATATCACAAATATATCGGAGCTCAGGAACATCTCCAACCCCGTGTGGACGCGGCCTATAAGGAGGTGGCCCGATTGGAGGGGAAATTGGCTCAGTTGGAACAAGGGAAAGTGGATCCTGAGGGTTTACCAAGAACGAAGAAAAAAACAGGCCCCTCGATTCCCCAGGGGACGCGGGTATCCAAAGGCCGCCCGGCTCCATCCCAGGGCTACCGGACGTATACCTCCGCGGATGGGCTTCCTATTTTAGTCGGGAAAACGGCGAAGGATAATGATCATCTGACATTGAAGGTGGCCAATCCGGATGATCTCTGGCTCCATGCTCGAGGGACACCAGGTTCACACGTGGTTGTCCGGTTGGAGAAGGGCGCCACGGTACCTCCGGAGACATTAAAGGATGCGGCGACCCTGACTCTGTGGTTTAGTGACTTGCGAAAAAGCGGGAAAGGTGAAGTGATTTATACGTTGCGAAAATTCGTCAGGAAAGGCAAAGGCTTCAAACCCGGTTCTGTCACCGTGGAAAGGGAAAAATCGCTCTGGATTGAATTAAAAGAAGATCGATTAAATCGGTTGAAGGGCGAAACAAATTCTGGGTGACCATGTCATCCCGAGTGAAACGAAGGATCTAGTAAAGCCTTAACATGTCCAGCCCGTGACAAATTCTCAGGCATGACCTCAGGATGCCAGGCATGTTGTTGGTATTTTCATCTCACCGTTTTATCTTTTCTGGAAAACTCTTCTTTCCTGACATAGAACGAAAAGTATTTTCTCCTCAATTTTCCTTGCTCCAAATTTCCAGACAACATTTTCACACATGGGTCTTCGTCTAACTTCATGGCCTCTTTCCAAAAGAGTCCCCATGCGTCAAATGTTGCGTCCGCCTGAAGCAAAGGTTCAGGCCGGAATGCAGACAAGAAGACGAAATGACGGAACGATTCAAGTCTCAGAGACTTTGGACTACACCCCAGGATGCGAAGGCAATGGAGACACAAATACCCTCGTAATGGACAAAAGGGCTTTATGGGCCAAGGGATGGCCCTGGTAGAGGAACGGATGGGACTGAAGCAGAAACTTACTCCGGCAACATGAAAAACTGGATGAGCCGGCCGATGCTGTAACCGACCGAATGACGGGACCTTGTATAATTGATAACGAATTAGTTGAGTTGGTTACTGGGGAAAAGTTCCCTCACGAGTGAGCGATGAACCGAACATCCTCCATTTAAGGGCCTAAGGCAGACGAGCGGGAAAACGTTCACCAGATTAAGGGGAAGCATCAGTCTTTGAGTCATGATCACTGAGGAGTTGATCGATGATGGTTTGAAATTTCGCCAGCGGTTGGGCGCCACGGATAATCGTGCCGGTTATTGAATCTCCAGAACCACTCTTCCCGATAAAGAATGAGGGAGTCCCACTTATTCCAGCAGCCGCGCCATCACTAATGTCCTTCTGAATTTCGGCCTGGTATTTCCCGCTATCTAAGCATTCTCCGAACGTCGTGGATTCCAATCCGAGGTCTGCCGCATAGCGTTTCAACGAGGGAACCATAAGATCCTTCTGGTTTTGAAACAACGCATCATGCATTTCCCAGTATTTATTGAATTCTGCGGCGCAACGGGCACCTTCATGGGCCTTTTCCGCCTCTTGATGAATGCTGCTTAAAGGAAAATCTCGAAAGACATATCGAACTTTTCCTGTATAGATATACTCACGTTTGAGCATAGGAAACACGGATAACGAAAACCGCTGACAAAAGGGGCATTGATAGTCTGAGAATTCCACGATCGTGACCGGCGCATCGGCTTTTCCCAGCACCGCACCACCGGTCACACCCACCGTGCCTGTACTTTTCTCCGGTCCTCGCCGTTTTGTCGCACTCTGAAGGATACTCTTAATTTCAGCAAGATCCTTCTTCACCTGTTCCATATCCTCGCGAAGGGCCCGGACATCTTCCTCAACAACGGCCCGGCCCGATCCAGGGGTGATCATGAGCACACCTACACACACCAGCAAGCCGATCAGTCCTGGGACGAGTCGGCAATTTCCTCTGGGTCTGCTTTCCGGTTTCTCAATTCCCTGAATTCGTCGATTCATGTCCGCCTTTCAATACCATCCAATAAATAGTTGCCCATTCATCGCACAGCCTGCCGTTCGAATTTTATCACGACCCCCCTCGATCAACACTCGCTCTCAAAGGGAAGGTAACAAATCACGGGCTGAAGATCGAGGGATTCCATGACATTGTTCAACACAGATCGCACAACCACTGGAAAGCGAGTTCCACCAAAATTTTCTTGACTTTTCCTGTCGACCGATCAAAAATCTTCCGGTTTGCTTTGAACAGGTAGATGAACTTGGAGGGCAGGGATCACATCAGATACGTTGACCAATCCCAAGTAAACGGAAACGGACCAACAGGAAAAGCCTGGTAGGTATTGTACAGACGTCCGCATCGGATCCGGAACCGACGAATCCGTTTTAAGGAATACATGCTGTAGGGAGATCATCAGGAAAGTGGTCCACAAAAACAGGAAGCATTTCGATTCGCTAGAGTTTGTGGCTTAGAAATGTCCTGAATGGAGGTTGATCATGAAACGCATCACCAGTCTATCCTTGCATTGGCGGGAAGCTGGCCACTTACTCTTCGGACTGAGTATACTTTTAGTTTTCATGCTGGCGATTGGCAATGACCTCTATGCCGGCGACAGGGATCGCCGTGACGGGTTTTCTTCAAAGACCAATCCTAGCAACTATGGGCATCGATATAGTAAGTCGATCCTCCGTGGCGTGAAACTCAGTGATGTGTATACGTTCAATGATACGGAAACCACAGATTTTGGTCCTGCTTATGCGAATGTCTGGGCGTCCGCGGCGAATTTCCTGCAATGTACCCCGCCATCCGGCAGACCATTTTCTTATGCCCTGTGTTATTACTCAGGCCCCGATGCCCCGACCGGGGATAGTGATGAAAACCCCTCTTTGCCCTGCACGCTTTCCCCTGATGGAACATTGGCCGATTGCACGTGTTTCGAAATATCTACTGACGAGGTATCTCCTAAGATGCCCTACCTTGTGGATATTCATGCCATTTCCAATCTGGATATCTATCGGGAGACGATTGAAGCCTGCGGAGAGCAAGGAGCCGAATGCCTTAATAGCGGAAGAATCCCTCCGGTATGCGAAGCGATCAATACCAATTTACTGGTTCCCGGCGCCGACCTGATATCCGTGTATTCAGAACGGTACAAACGCGATTACGTCAGCAAGGGAGAAGACACTTCGACAGAATGTACAGATAGAAGGGATCAGGGTATCTATGCGGGTTGCATGACAGCGCCTTGCTACCGCACGGGATTACAGGATGCGACTGGCCGTAACCTCGTGGAGTGCAAATGCCCGGTCTATGATGGACCGTTCCAAATTGGTCAAGGAGGCCAAAGTTGCAACGCCAACGACCCGCCTCCCGTCACTGCTTCCTCCCATACCGAAAAGCGGCATAGTCGAGGCAACAATGTCTGGTCGGCAGCGTATAACCCTGCCGGTGGCCCGATCATACTTTCCGACCTCCCCTGCATACCTGATTCACCAGGGGATAGTGGTTGCCCTCTGTATGAAGCGGGAAAAGTCTACAACATTGAGCCTGATGGGGCGCTCTGTCAAAGTGTCTGCGGTTATTATGGATCAAGCAACGAAAATAACCCCAATGATCCCGACATTCAGTTAGGCTATACCTGCGATGCGACACTATGCACCACCGTGGGTATCGGACAGGACGGCCCTCCACCGGACCATCAAACTGAGACACAGTTATTGGGAGAGGCCTGCAGCGGCATCCAGAATATGAATGGCTTGACAGAGATCACATTGGTCGAGGCGCTAGCCGAATGTAGTTGCTGTGCCAGTCAAATTTGTGGGTGCAATAATATCAACACACAGACAAATGCGGCGATCGTGAACCTCAATGCCGAACAGACAAGCGCCGGCATTATGACCCAATGCGTTATTAATAATACCCTCTGTGGGGCACCTTAGGCATCTTTGTTATGCTCCCTACACCAAAAACTATCGACTCTTTGGCCTCTGCCAAACGCCTCCGTTTTAGGAAAATCGGAGTTGGACTATCACTCTAAAATGAGGAAGTAAGGCAAAATGACCCGAATAAAGACCGTGCGATGCATCATGACTTGTGGGCTGATTCTGAGTGTGGTGTCCGCCTGCGCCATTCCCTCAAAAAAGGCTTCGGATCCCTTGACACCCACCGAGCAATTGTTATT
>JAGQKG010000255.1 GCA_020430245.1 Nitrospira sp. | reverse complement strand
AAGTCCTCTCCCCCGGCAATCGCCCGACGGAAATCAATCATAAAATTCAGGCCTATCTGGCCTCCGGCATCCGTGAAGTCATCGTCGTAAGCCTACAAGGACACGTAGAGTATCATCGCAAAGACGGTATCCACCTCAAATCTGCCTTTGACCTGCCCCTCACCATCCCTTCCCATTTGGTTTCCTAAACGCCCGTTCCTGGTCCTCAACAACACACAGACACCTCAGCTCCCGGGCCAACCCTGGGTCACCTGAGGCACCACTGGTTGGTCCGGAAGGAGGGTGGAACATTATTCGGCTTGCAGGGGCAAGCCCGGAGTCAGCCTCAAGGGAATCCAATGGGCACCCTTTGTGGATAATGGGCTAGGTCCATCCGTGGCTGAGGCGACGTTTAAGATGATAGTGGATGTGAATACCGCCATGCTTGAGGAATTGATGGCCTTGCCGAGGATAGGCCGTATGTGAAGAACATAATCGCTGGGCGGCCGTATGCTCGAAAAGATGAGCTGGTCAGTCGCGGGATTCTTCCGCAAGCCACGTATGACAAAATGGGGGCCTATGTGATTGCCAAGCAACCGGGCGAAAAGAAGAAAGGACGTTGAGGAGGCACCCTTTCGCTACGCAGTGCTCTTTTGATGTTTCCGACTGCGGGGACGGATATAGTCTTTTCTTGAAAAATTCCCATGAGAGAGATGGAGAAAGAATCTATTCTTTGTTTGGTCCATGCAGTAATTCAAACTGATACAAGCCCCCCATGCCAGCTACGACAAGCTGTAGATGGTTAGGCACCCAGGTTAGTTCATTGATCTTTCCCTCAATTTGGATGGTGGAGATAAGGCGTCCCGTTGATACTTCCCAGACACACAGTTTCCCAGTTTGATCCCCCGAGGCCAAATATTTTCCTTCCAAATCCAAACTGGCTGTCGTTACCTCATTGGTGTGGCCCGTAAAGGTTTGCATCAATATTTCCGACGGCCATTCCCACAAATTTAACACGCCTATTTTCTCTTCTGTCAGGATGAATCGTCCCTTTGGGTCAATAGTAAGGATACATCCGGTTAAAGATGACTCTTCCCGATTTTTTGAGACCTTCCCTGTGGCAAACTCCAAAATGTTTATACCCCATTGTGGAAGAATCACCCGCGGTCCAGAGTGAGTAAAGTGGTAAGTTCTTTTTAACTTGCTATAAGTAATTCCTATATTGTCGCAATTCAAGTTACGTATTAAGTTGCCTGTGGGCAGTTCCCATATCTTTACCAGACCACTCGAATCGCGGGTGATCATCCGCTGGCTCGTCGGATCGATCTTGCAATATTGAATGCTGGTGCAGTGTTCTTCTAACGTTCGTTGTAAGGTTCCTGTGGCCACCTCCCAGATGTTGAGTACTCCCATGTCATCCCCTGAGGCTACCCATTGGCCTCTAGAATCAATGGCACAACATGTGATCGGGCTGGAGTGTCCTTCCAACGTCCACATGAGGTTGCCGGTTTCTAGCTCCCATATCTTGAGGGTGTGATCTTCTGAGCCGGTCACGACCAAATTCCCCAAAGGATCGATGTCGCAGCAGGTGATCCGATCTCTATGGCCGATTAATGTCTGTTTCAACTTGCCTGTTTTCATCTCGTACACATAAAGCGTGTCGACCAGGGCTATCGCCACCAGTTGTTTTGTCGAATTGATCGTTAGGCACTTAGCCGAGGGATGGTCCCATGAACATACTAATTTTCCCGAGCGTCGTTTCCACACCATAAGATTGTGCCAGGTTGTTCCAACTATCCATCGGCCAGTGGCATCGATCGTACACTTTCTAAGAGGACCTTTGAACTCGTGCCACCATTTCATTGATCCAGTTCTTGCCTTGCATAGGGCGAGAAAGCTCTGGTCGTATGTGTGGTTCTCCTTGTACCCCACGACCCACCGGGAATTGGGGAGCGCCCCACCAAAGTCAAGACCATCAAGAGAAGATCTTGTCATTTTTTTTATTTTTCCGGTGGCAACCTCCATCGTTGTTCTTATTGTCTTTGAAGAATCCAAGGTAACAAAAGACCGTCCTGTAGAGTCGAAGCCCAGTATCTCATCAAACAAATTGGGATCTTTGTACAAGGCATAGCTGACGGTTTCCTGACTCAAGGCATCTCCTATCTTGGCTAGCCAGCGAAGCCAAGGAGACTTTCTTAAAAAATGTCGGATGGTTTTCTGCTCCAGGTCCCAGACTCGTATTCCCTCTGGAGTTTGTGTATCTTCCAGGCTAAGATTTACAGGAGACACACGAGACAGCACCCATCGATGGGACGGATCAATGGCAATGCCATTGTCTGTCCGTACCAGCGACCCCTTGTTCCAGTCCCATATCTTGAGAGTCCCTTTAGCGTCTGTGGAAATGAACCACTGCCCTGACGGGTGAATGCTACAGGTTGTAATTGGTTCGGAATGATGAAGATAGGGCGCAAAGAATGAAGGAAAGGGGCCTTCTGTAACGGCTCTTAACAAGATCTTGAAAACGCCTGTCCAGAAAGAAAACCAGCTGGTAATTTTCGTATCGAGATGTTTCATGTATTGGTAAACAGAAAGTGAGTGGTATAAGAGTGTTTTTACCCTCCCTGAACTGCATTGCCAAATCTTGAGATCGCCAGCGAGATTCCCGGTAACAATAGACTGTCCAGTGGGATCGACCGCACAGCAAGTGACAGGTTCGCTTCGCTCTCGAGTCGCCTCTTGTTCCCAAGTTTTATTGAGATCCCATACCTTTAGGCCTTCAGGACTTTTCGTCACGACACGATTTCCGTTAGGGGTTATGGAATACTCAGAAATAGGTTGGGTTGGTGTCTCGAGGTGCAGGACTTCCCTGCCGGTTACTAGGTTCCAAACGATAAAAGGGCTTCCGGTTTGAATAACCCCATGTCCGTGAAAATGCATTTCAAATTCCTGATAGAAATTACCCGACGGATTTTTGGGGGGGTGAGAGGGGGTGTAACGCATTGTCCATTGTCGCACCAGCTGTCCGGTTTTTAGGTCCAACACTTTGAATTTATGTTGTGCCCCCATCCGACTCTGTGCAATCACGAAACGGCCTGAGGGATCCATGACCGCATTTTTAGTGACCCAAGGCCCCCACAGCCGTGAGTCTCTTCCTCGCGCTTCCCAAGCGAGAGTCCCTGAGGTCAAATCCCAGACTTTAATCTTTCTGATGTGACGACCGCCTGAATAACCCTCTCCCTCAAGTGAGAGGAGCCATTGTCCTGTTGGATCGATGGCCTCAGCAAACAGGGCGTGATACCTGGGGATTTTCAATTCCCAGATCAACCGTCCTGTTTCCAAGTCCCACACATTTATGGCCTTACGATCTTGTCCGGAGGCTATGAATCTTTGACCCTTGGGATCAAACAAATTGCAGGCAAGGTGTTTCTCTCCCCAAAGGTGAACGTACCAATTTTTGTTATTCTCCAAGGCTAAGACGATTTGGCCTGTCTGAAGGGATCGCACGATCAAGGACTCGACGTGCTTGGGGTTTTTTTGATGTATACTTACCCACTGCCCAGTTGGATCGATCTGCAATCTCATCACCGTGACCCCGTTACCTGGGACGGTCCATGTTTTGGATAGGGAAGGAAAGTCCCATGCTTCAAAGACATCGTCCTTCGTCAGGGACACGAGCCATTGTTTACCGTCAGTGGTGAAACATTCCGAATAATATCCGTATTCCTCTTTAGAAAAAGGAGGGGCTTTGTCCTGAATAAATTGCCACCATTTAACTGTTTGTAAATAATCCTTCTCCTCCCCTATGACTCCTGTTTCACGAGCGTCTTTTCCATAGGTGCCCTCTAAGGCACCCGTCGCCAAATTCCAGACTTTGAGGGTTTCTTCAGCGACCGTGGTGAAGAGCCATTGACCGGTCGGATCGATCGAGTAAATGCTGTCTGAGGGTGCTGGTATCGTCCGCAGTAATGCCGGATGCGGTCGGTCGGGCATCGACCACACGGCCTTGAGATAGGGAAAGGTGAAGGTGTCTTCTAACCGTTGGACTTCTTTTTTGAGTGATGGCTCATCTTGCATCCGACTGAGGAGGGTGGTGAGCACACCCTCAAGATGTGGTTGCTGGACAAACAGGTGCGCGGCTTGGGAGATTATCCGCTCCATTCTGGCCACCTGGTGATTAGTTGGTGCGACTTGTGCAATTTGGCGAAGATCAGACTCAATAGCCAAAGGACCTTTTATCCAGAGTTTTTTCCCGACATAACGCAAATTAGTTCCCAGGGTCTCTAGTTCCTCTGCCAAATTGGCTGCTTGAAGATGAAAGACCAGGTGGTCCCATAGATACGGGTCATCCTCTGGAAGGTCCTCCCACGGGATTCTTCCTTCTTGTGTGCTAGATGGGAACCGTTGCGTATGGGCCTGTATGAGGGTTCGATGTAGCTCGGGAAGATCTTCGACCATCAGGGATAGGTAATCGCGTTGCAGGTCATGGAGAGTGA
>JAGQKG010000254.1 GCA_020430245.1 Nitrospira sp. | reverse complement strand
AAAGGCATCCTTACCATTTGGCACCTCATCTCCTCCCGTATCCTGGCTCTGGGTAAATACTAATCCGCCGACGTTGGGGGCTATTCCTTTTTCTTGACGAGGACTGCGGACCTTACGGAACCACCGCCGGTCTCCACATTCACAAAAATCATTCCTGTGGAAAGGTTATCGGGCGCCGTCGCTTCTATCCTCTCATTGCCCTTAAGGGTGAAATCCTTCGCATTTTCGTACCCGAACGTAACCGAGTGCAGACACTCTTTTTTTTGCCCAAAATCTTCCCCAATGATGACCACTTTCGCACCAGCCTGAAATTCATCGGGCTCAATTTTTTTAATTTTTGGCCGGCGGCTCGGATCGCAAACCGGATCCGCCTTAATTGTTGCCTCACTGGGCACCAAAGGTGATTCGGTGGTGGTCTTTTGGGAAGTAAGCCCCGATTGGGCTTTTGCCTCGGTCATCCATACGTAGTCTAATACTGAAAGGGGTCCCATCATGATAACGAGTAGAATGGTAAGTCTCATAGGAATTCCTCTCTGGTATAAAAATGAGATATAAGCCATACCTTCTTCAAGGCTGTTGTATTTAACCCTGAGTGAATCCCCTAAAGCTAGCCCTTTAAGAATTATTCATGGGAATCATTTTTCCCACCTGACGTTTACGGCACAGAAGGTTCATAGGGCGCTATTTGTCTGATGTAGGCAGTGACCGCGCGAATTTCTTCGACACTGAGTTTGTCCCACCACCCGTGCATAGGACTGAAGGCCAGCCCCCAGATGATCGCTGAACGTAGGTCCGTCTCCGATTTGGCCCGGGATTCCATGCGTTGGAAATTGGCGGGCGGGACGACGAGCGCGGCAGCGTCCGGTCCATCGCCTTTTCCCTGGATCCCGTGGCACCTCACGCAGAGGTCTTGATACACACCTTCGCCTTGTAAGGGATCGACTTGTGGTTCCTGGGCTCCAGTGGGTATAGCCCACCCGATCAGCAAACTCAGACTCCAAAACATGATGCGATTTTTCATATGATGTTTCTCCACGTGAGCGTCCATCCGGCACCATCGGGTGATGCTTGAGATGGCCATGCAGTCCTCCTTATCGTGTATTCTGGGATGATACGGGTTTTCGGCGGGAAGGTGCTGGAGGTGTGGGGCCTTGCCATTCGATTCTAGCCAATTTGTCTTTATGCGACCATTGGTAGGCGATCTTCCCTTTGAAGGCCCGATGGATATGTTTGGCCAGGCGTTGGGCGAAGTGTTCGGTGGTCGTTTGGATATCCGCCCCGTCGGGGCGTGAACGGATAGACATCACCCTTTCGAGAGGATTGGTGCGGGTCGCTTGACTTTCTTCGTTATGAATAAGACCTAAGATCTCAGCTTTGTGTGTGGCCCAGTTCGGCCAGTGGATGGCAAGAAATCCTTCCGCGTAGCCGTCCTGTAATTTACGACAGGCCGGACAGACAAAAATCTGTGGCACCATGACTTGCTTTGTTGGTTTTTTTCGGCGCCCTGCGGCTGATTGAGATGGACGAGAAGAGGAAGTTCCTGGAAGGCTCCAATGTTTTCGATAGTACACCGCCTGACATTCCGGACATTGGAGTAATCCCTTGGGAGCTTTCTTCATTGAATAAGGATCATCGCCTGTCAGTTCTTTCTTCTTGTACGATGTGGAATAACCTTGCCGTTTGGACATTGCCCTCATTATTTGCCTCGCTTGTATGGTGGATCCATATTCTGGTGTGACGCCCATCCGTATAAATTAGGAAATCCAAGATTCATGCCGTCGTTGGAGATCGAAGCATTTCATATAGGCATGAACGAAAATGTCATCCACAAGGAAACTTTTGGGTTAGTAGATTCTTTATTGAATGAGAAGCCGGGTGGAAAGTGTCCCATCCTGCCACATGGCGGAAGAGTTCATCCGTCCCGCTTTGCCCCAATTCACACGGTGGGGTGAGGATCTGCCAACCGACTGTTGTCGAAATTGAAAAGGAAAATGTGTACCACTGTCCCATTGGCCATTTTGCCAATGAGGGGATTTGGTTCCTCGTCGACTTGGATCACAGACTTCGGAGTGTTCCGGGTATCAAGATTTGGGGGTGAGCGCTGGCTTCTGATCGTGGTGGAGAGCCGTATTGGTCTTGAGCTGTCTGGAGTGGTGGGGGAGCGCAATTTTATCGGATCAATGTCTCATTCACCAGGATGTCGATGAAAATGATGAATAAAAATTTCATGCCGTTCTCTTTTTTCTGGTGTTATGGCGATTCCAATTACCTTCCAAATTCTTCCGTTGTCTGTGTGCCTCACTCACCGCTACCTGACGACTGCCGTCCGGTCATTTGGCCTCGACACAAAGGGTCCGCTCTTGGGGTCGAACCAATCGATAGGGGTGCCCTTCGGGGTGCGCCAAGTCATGCCTCCGATGCCGTGCCAAAACAGGCAACTCCATAGAGTGACGTCATGGTTACAATTTATAGCTTGAGAAAGCCTGAAATACATATGCCTCAAAAAATGGGGGATCAAGGTCTCATGTTTGTTGGCAAGGAGTTCGGTGACGTTCTTAGATTGATGGGAGGCAATCCGGGTAGGGATTTTGGACTATCCAGGTAGACGCTGAAAGAGAAAGGTGCGAAATCCTGGGTCAACTCTCGACTTGATCGTAAATGATAGGCCGGATCGGTGAGGGAGGCGATGCTCAATGTTTATGGTTGACCTCTGCAAGGAAGACGAGGAAGAAGGCCGGATAGTGTTCCGATCGGGGTTTGTCGGGGAAAGGCTTGGTGAGTGCTTCTCGAAATTTGTACTCGAGAACAGTGGACTCTTCTGAGTTTACTCGTTTGAAAAATTGTGGATTTGTTGTTCCAGTTCTTCGATCCGGTCCAACAATTCCAAGGCCACGCTGACTCCAGGCCAGTTAATTCCCAGGTCTCGATGTAACCGGAGGCCACGACCTAACCGGTCAAGAGCGTCTTCAGAAAAAAATACTATTCCCTGCGGGTCGGGTTCCGGTGGTTGAATGATTTCCCATCGTAGACAGACCTCCAACACGTCTTCGCCAATTCCTAAACGGGCACACACTTCTTCCCGGCGAATGCTCCCGGAGGTAATAATTTCTGCGGTAACCTGTTCCAGCGTGGGCTGTGCTTCCTCAGTCATGGGTGGCCTCCCGAAGAAGGGTTGAACGGGGATCGGGATGATCGAATTTTGCTAATTGCTCATAGAGCAACTGTTCATCGGGCGAAGGAGTCTCAGGGGTGACGATATCGAGAACGACAAACTGATCGCCATGCCCTCCTGTTCGTTTGGGAAGACCCTTGCCCTTTAATCGCATCCGTTGTTGGGATTGGCTTCCGGCCGGAATTTTCAGACGGACCGTTCCGGATAATGTGGGGACTGGGATGTCGGTGCCTAATACGGCTTCCCATGGCCAAAGCGGGAGGGTTACGACAATATCTGAATCTTTGCGTTGAAACACAGGATGCGGGGCAATCTGGACATGGAATAATAAGTCCCCCGGTGGTCCTCCTCCGCGACCCGGTGCACCTTTCCCTTTTACACGGAGTCGTTCGCCATCTCGCACTCCGGCGGGAATACGGACTTCGATCGGACGAGGGGTTCCTTTGGCATCAGGAAGATTCAAGGCACGGCGTGTGCCCGTGAAGGCTTCTCGTAGTGAGATCGGCAGATTGGCTTCCAGGTCCGCTCCCGCCATGGCGAAGCCGCGAAAGCCGGCCCCTTCCCGTTGAGCCCCCTGCCGGAACATGCTCTCAAATATGTCACTGAAATCAGCGTTTCCCTGGGAATATCCGGAGAAGGGGCCTCCTCCTGAATACGCTCCTCCGCCCTGTTGGCGTGCCCGCTCATAGGCCTCGGCCTCCTTCCAGTTCATGCCATATTGATCGTACTTTTTTCTATTTTCCTCATCTCCTAGGACTTCATAGGCTTCATTCAGCTCTTTGAATTTCTTTTCCATTTCCGCCTTCTTTTCGCCGGGATGTAAATCCGGATGATACTGCCGTGCCAGACGACGATAGGCTTTTTTGAGCTCTTTGGCGTCAACGGTTTTTTTGACTCCCAGTATGTCGTATAGATCGCGTTGTGCGGATGCCATAGATAAAATCCTTGACTAATTTAAGAAAAGGCTAGGCTCATGGAGAACGACAAGGTGTAAAGCTAGCGTGTTTCCCTAAAAGAATACAAGAGCCCGGGATGAGGGCATGAACGCCCCTTTTGAGAAAAGTTCGTAACAGGGTAGCTAGGGGTCGGGGGACTCAGATGATATTTCGTGACGTACGAAGCAGAATTTGTACGCTCACCAAATTTCATGAAAAAGTTTGTCGTGGCTCAGTTTTTCTGTTTGGGGGCACTAATTGGCCACCTGAATAAGGTTGGTGCTCTGACCCTGGTCGTCTTGTTGCCCAAATGAAAGTACACCAGATACCAAGGGTTGTGATGAGGAATCCGAAAGAGGCGTCGCGTTAACGTTCAATTGTGGTGAGAGGCCTGGCAGGAAAAT
>JAGQKG010000253.1 GCA_020430245.1 Nitrospira sp. | reverse complement strand
ATCCTCATTGATGCGGTTTCCAGCCAATCTGAATCAGGGAACATTGTCCGTTTCACCCTCCCCTGGGATCTCCATACTATAGGTCAACTGACATGGGGATCTTCGACATCATCGACCCACGCATTCGGGTTGGGCGAAGCGCTGACCCTAGCCAATACCTTGCAACTTTTGCCACAGGAGGTCATCCTCTATGGCATTGAATTAGGCCACATCCAATCGGGCGAACCCCTCTCTCCCCGGGTATCCCGGGCCATACCGTCTGTAGTCTTTCGAATCATCCACGAGGAATTAGGGCTTTCGACCTGCGCGACCTCCAACTAATGCATCAGATGGGTAGTAGAAGGGAGGAGGTCTCTAGGAAATATCCGGAGGCTCAATGACTGGGAGAACAGCCTGGACGAGGAAGGTGGAATGACACGATGAAGCCAGCCCGCTCCCGGCATCAAATTCTCCAGAAACAATCCATCAAGTTTGGACGTTTATTGAACATGTCGACAGCTCAATAAGGCTCTTGCCTGTTCTGTCAATTGAAGAAGATTCGCTTCACTGTGGCTATTCATATCGAGGAGCAGCATTTCGGTCTCTCGCAAAGCCTTTTTCACTTGTTTCAAGATCATGGCCAAAACCAACAGGGCAACCCCCGAAGGACTTTCCGCAAGATCCATGTTCTCTAATAATTTCTCATCCGTGGCATGAGTTAAAATCAACACGACCGGAGTCACGACCAGCCACACACAATTGTAAAACTTTTCCGGTCCTCCGGAAGCCGGAAGGGCTTGCGTATCATCACTCATTTCGATCGCCACACACATTTGGATGGAAAATTCCAGTCCGGAACACTCAACGCCCAATGCGAGCATGAGTGATTCCTAGAATCCCTCGCTCATGTACAATTACCCCGGCATGCAACATTGATTGAGGGGTTTAGATTGATATAGGTCCGTGATCAGACGCTCCAGGGTTAACATACCAATATCCTGAATGAACCCGACTAAAAACAGTTCTTCGCTATCTTTTTGTCCACAAACATCCCCAATTGAGCGACGGGCGGAAGCGACCCAAAGGCTTCGACATCAGAACAGGTCTGAATCCAAATCCGCCGATCCTTCCTTTTGATGATGTCGAACAAGGGTACACGACACAACCGTAGCCAGAATTCCATTATCACTAATAAAAATGGTTGCATTGGATAACATGATGACCTTGTCTTTAGACGGAAAAAACGGAGAGGCGGCCAACTGCAAAACTTTCATAGTGAACGCGGAATCCCCTAGGGACTTGCACGAATTTTTCAATATCCGGACTCGGGGATTCCATTAATTGAATGAGTCGCTTCGCCACTGCCAGCGAACCGGGCAATTTAGTGCGGACACGCCGTCACTCTCTGAGATCAGCATTTTCGTTCATATGAAATGAATCTCTAGAGAAATAACAGTAAATGGTGATTGTTCACTTCTGTTGGCCTTGCCCAGTAGGAGGTTATTTTGAATATTTTCCATAGGACACTAAACACAACATTGTAAATATTTTTGATCTACATCCAGATCCTACTTCCTTATCCGCTTTTTCATCATTTTTTCTTCTTTATCAAGTAGTTTCCTAAACTGCCGACAAAGATTTACTGAACCCCTCACCATCTATCTGTCCAATTTTTGAACGTATTTAGAATGTTTGGTTGTTTTCATTGCCAACAGCTTCTATCCAGGACATTTACACCAAACTTGGGGACATTAAGTAAGTCAGGCAAGGGTCATGCGAATTTTCAATCTAAATGAAGGAGGTCTCATGCAATCAAGCAGTTCTTCATGGAAATCAATTCTGATAGCCGCTCTTGCAGTTCTGGCCATACAACCAACCTTTTCTTTGGCCGGTGAGCCTCCCGGATTAGCCAAAGCGCTGGAAGCACAAAAACGTCACACCGAGGTCCTCATGAATCTGCCTGGAGTCGTCGGGACAGCAGTAAGTTGGACCAACACGGGCCAACCACTGGTAAAAATCTACACGGAAAGGATAGGAATTGGCGGACTTCCCAAAGACTTGGACGGTGTCCCGGTGGCTTTGGAGGTCACAGGTCGCATTCAAGCATTGGGAGCCCCTCCCTGCAAGGGACCAAATGCCAATGACCCGGAATGCCAAAATTCCGGGGGAGGAGGAGGGGTTGATCCCACATCGAAATTTCAGACTCCAGTGCCCATTGGCGTATCAGCGGGGAATATGGAAAGTATCCAGCAGGTGTTGTCACTGGTCAATTGCACCACAGGAACACTTGGAGCACGCGTAAAGGATAGCAATGGGAATCTGTACGCTCTGAGTAACAATCATGTTTTCGCCCTTTCAAATACAGCCACTCCGCACAGTCAGATCGTGCAGCCAGGTCCGGCAGATGCGGATCCGGTTTGTTCACAGGATCTCAGTCACTACAATCCCATTGGTACTTTGGAGCCATTTGAATCCATCAATTTTTCTCAGGGAAGTACAAACACCATCGATGCAGCCATGGCCAAAGTAGATTCCAATACTGTAGGCAATGCCACTCCATCTGATGGGTATGGAATCCCCCAAAACGCCCTGATGACCTGCAATAGTGATTGTTCCAACCTCTCCAATCTTGCTGTTCAAAAATACGGACGCACGACGGGACTCACCAAAGGAACCATCACGGGTATTAACGTCACCATATCGGTGGACTATAATGCGGGCACCACTATCTTTACTGATCAAATTGAAATATCAGCGATAGGAAAGGGGGCATTCATTAAGAGCGGAGATTCCGGTTCCCTCCTGGTCACCGACCCGACCGCCCAACCTGTAGGATTAATATTCGCAGGCGATCGACGAGGCAAGATGGGATTTGCTAACCGGATTGATTTGGTCCTCAATCGTTATCATGTCACGATCGACGGTCAATAAATCTTCCAAGACCTATAATATTCGTCACGTTTCATTCGGCAGGGAAGGGCACAAGCCTCTTCTCTGTCGGATAAAACCAAGACCCTTGGCAACCGGACATCTCCTTTTTTCGCAGTAAAACCCAATGGCGTCACTTGACCCAGGCTAACCATTCTTTCACACTAACTTTTGTCAACCACTGCCGGACAGCAAACAAACAAAATGGACACCAAAACCATTAGCCAGGTTCTTCAGGAATATCGAACGTGGATACTGAAGTTGCCCGACGTCACTGGCCTGGCACAAGGCGGAACTTCACAAAATCCTCATATCACGATCTACCTGCGATCCCACAACGAAAAAGCTCTCCAACAGATCCCGCGCACTTTGGAGGGATTTACGGTCACTATCATCGAAACCGGTCCAATCCAAGCATGTGACCCACCTTGAAAATTCATCAACATCCTGCTCCTGACCCTTCATTCACATATTCCTAGTCCTTCCCTTCTGTTTTTGATTCATTTCCATGTGTGGGTCAAAATACACCAATTTTTCCAGCACAAAACTTTCAGTTACTTTCTGCGACTACAGACAAGGACCGTATCTTTCATCAGCAGGATGAACCATGCTCTACATCATACTCAATGTAAACCTCCTTGATGCCCGACCGAATTGACTGACGGAATCGTGAATACCAACCCCCGCCTCTGCTCACTTCCGGCCTAATTCCCGAATCAGAAGCTCATCAAGCAACATTTTGCCAGTTATGCCAAAGCAAAACTCATTCTTGACCAAGGGGAAAAAGGCGCCTGCACGGACTTCGGGCTCGCCGCAGTGATTAGCTATTTGTGATAATGTCAGGCCAGGGATTCCAGAAAATGCATTCCGCCCAAAGTGAGTGACCGCATGCTGTACGATTAGCAAAGCAATATGATGAACGGCCATGGCCTATGCCCCATCCTCCGCAAAAACAGACTGCTATTCAGCCTAGGGGAAAACCGTCCAAGAGTGGTGTCGTTTCTTGAGGAGACGACAACTCCCCGGCTGAACACGCGGAAATCCACGCTTCCGACAGCGTGGGAGAAACTCCTCAGGCTCATGAATCGTTTGACAAAGACATCGTTATCATGACACGCACTCATGAAGCGATTCTGGGGGAAAATCTGTCATACCTCATTGAGAATCTCAAGGGACGTACTAACATGCACAGCAAAAGATTTCCTTTATCGAACAAAGTCAGAATCGCCGATGGCAGACAATGGGACTCACGTAACACTGAACTCTCTATCACTGAAATAAGATCGAGAATTCATCCTTGACGTTCTCCGGATGACCGCACGCAGCTGATGTTAAAAAAATGGGAAAAGATAGAAGAAGAGAATTACGGATGAGACGCGACCAAATGGTGACCGGTCAGCCCAAAGTAGGCTTCATCGACCGTTCCAACAGGAGAGACCTGCATCAAAAACGGGGTACGCCAATCTCCATCCCGGACATCATACTCGCTGGGAACCAACACACGCTGAAAGTGATTTTCGTAGGCAGCTAAAATTTTGAGTTGAAGCCCTCCCACCGCTCCGATCGATCCTCTTTCCGTGATCGTTCCGGTGAGGGCCCGACCTTCCAGGA
>JAGQKG010000252.1 GCA_020430245.1 Nitrospira sp. | reverse complement strand
GCTTTCCCTCGCCTTCGATCCTAAAAATTCGTTGGGAGCCAACGTCGGGCAGAATCCAGGTGACCAAACGGTTTCGCCTGGAGAAAGCCGGACATACACCTATTATGCCGATCCGTTTTTAGGTGAGATTGCCTCATTAGTATGGGACTGGGGCAATGTTATGCACAATCCTCGAAACGGGCTTTACGGCGCGATCATTATCGGGCCGAAGGGCGCGATGTATCGTGATCCCAAAACAGGTGCGGATATATCCAATAAGAACAGTTGGATTGCCGATGTGATCGTGGACCGGACGGTAACCGGATACGAAGACCGACCAAATTATCGGGATGCGGCCTTGTTCTTCCAGGACGAGGACAACATCATCGGTACGAGCTTCATGCCTTACGTGCAGAACGTGGCTGGGCTGGTCGGGGTGAATTATCGAGCGGAACCTTATTTGTTTCGTGAGGAACAGGGATGTACTCTGGATAGGATATTCCAGCCCTGTTCCAATGAAAACCCGGAAGACCCCATCACGCCGATTATCGAGGCCCATGCCGGTGATCCCGTTCGCATCCATGTTTTTGGTGCCAACAGTGAGCAGAACGGGATGTTCAGTGTGGAAAGCCATGAATGGCCGATCGAACCATTCATGCGAGGAGCCGATCAAATCAACGTCGTGGAGTTTTCAGGGTCAGAGGCGTTGGATGCCTTCATTCCAGCCGCAGGGGGACCTTATCAACGTACCGGGGATTATGTCTGGAGCAACCAGCGGTTGCCCTATTCCCAGTCAGGGCAATGGGGATACTTCCGCGTCCTACCAGGGAATGATCAACGAATCCTGCCGTTGGATGGTGCGGGTTCGGGTGTAAAGGAAGCCAAGTTGGCCCAGGAGCACGTGGTTCAAGTTAAACCCGTCGAACCGAAATGAACCGGCATGAGTTTCTAGTTGACGGGTTTAGGAGCGGGGAAGCCGATGGTTGGCTTCCCCGTGCTGCTCCCAATCCAAAAATCTAATTTTCGAGATACATCATGAATCTAAAGCTGGTGGAGGACTGAATGAAAAATACGCTGGTGCAAATTATTGGGATGACTTTGGGTGTTCTGGGGATATGGGCCATCCCCGTGTGGGCCTATGAAGAATACCAGGTCAAGCAAGGAGGAACGATTCATGGGCAGGTGACCTTGGCCGGCGAAATGCCTAAAGCGATGGCCTTTAATTTGGTGACGATTCCGGACCCGGTATTTTGTGGTCGGATTTCAACCGGAACAGGATGGCGAATTGTTGAAGACTTCATACTTGGGCCGCAGGGTTCCCTGAAGGACGCGATCGTGATGCTCAAGGGGATTGAGAAAGGGAAAGCTTTTGAGTTGCCAAAAGTGACAATCGAAGCCAAGGATTGTGATTTTCTTCCATTTGTCAATGTCTTGCGAGATCAAGATGAACTGACAGTCATTAATATGGATCCAGTAGAGCATGATATTCAGGGCTATGAGACAGCTCGTGAACGTGGTGCAAGGGTCCTATTTAATCGCCCTCTTCCGATGAATCCATTTCATAATGTATTGGATTTGATCAATAGGCATGATCATTTACCTGGCAAGCCAATGGTCGAAAAAATTCACTTGCGGAAGGACAGGAATATCTTTGTGATGCAATGCGGGTTTCACCCCTATATGTTTTCCTGGGGGATGGTGGTGGACAACCCCTATTATGCGATTACAACGGAGGATGGGCGATTTGAGATATCCAACATTCCACAAGGAACCTATACGTTATCGGTCTGGCATGCTGGGACAAAAACGTATTTAAGCCGTGAAGTGACCATTAAACCCAATGAGAGTCTTTCTGTAAATTTTGAATACCAATCACCCGTGGGTCGCCGCAGTGTTCATGAAATTCAAGAGAATCCCCACTTTGGATTGGGCCTCTTAGGGGAAGAAGTCATCATTCCTTCACTTCGTCTTCAGCATCCCTCATGACAAACATTAGGAACAGGTTTCTGCATGCGGTAGGAGGGTGTTTCTGTTTTGAAGAACCGGGAAATTTTGAGGCGGATAGTTTTCTTCCCATCTGATTTGTAGACAATTGAATCAACTCTATTCCCCATGGCTTGCCGCGGGGATCTTTTATTTCTTGCCGGTATGCAACGTTCCCTTATGGCGGCCCGTCTTCCTGGTTACCATCATTAGAGAAGGACAAGCATGATGGAATACCGACTCTCACGGTAAGGGAGTGTTGAGAAATTCCGCCAGCGGTGTTTCCTTCTTCTGCCGGAGAGGCTCCATACCTACCCGCTGAAGGGCTTGGACCCGCAAGCACGCAGGCAGGTCGCCGCTTTGGCGTGCCCACGTACCCTCCGTACGCTCCCCTCCCCCAAAAAAAGGCTGCGGCCTTTCTCTCGTGAAGCTGCAGTCCAGAATTGGATGAGCCTTTTGGGACATTCCCAACATTTTCCCCTCCCATGAGAATGGTCGAATATTTGAAATATTCAACAGCCGCAGTAACGCTTCCTATCGCTTGATCTTAATCCATCCCAAACGTTCGAGTTACGATTCAAAGCATAATGGAACGCGAATGATCAATGCTTGCAATATCCTCATCGACATGGGGGTGCTACCTGGATGGCACTGGGTCTAAGCGAATGAGCCGCCGTGTCCATGCATAGGTTGCAGCAGAGAGGTCTCAACGGGGTCCTCGGGTCCGTAATACGTGTAAGGTGAGGGATATAACGTGAGGGGTGAAAAGTAAGGATTAGGGATGAAATTGGAAAGAGTCGTGACGGAAATTGGGTGAATGCAAATTTTCTCCCCCCTCACACAAACGTGGAATCCCCCTTTTGGCGGAAATTATGACTGCTCGCTCCTTACTTTTTCCTCATTTTTTCCTTCGAGTAGCATTTTCCGGCAATACAGATACCTATTGCCCACAAGGGTTCCATGGAACCACACATTGCTGATTTGTCGGTTCATCCCGACTGGCCTCCGATTGGAGCGAATATGAACGAGCCAGATTGTGTGGTATTGCACAAAATACATTGGCTGAGATCCGCTTCATTTCGTTAAGTCCTTGTTGTCCAACTGTTATTGTGGCTGCTCAACCGTTTAATCATCTGGTATGAATTTTGATCATTAATTAGCGAGTTACCTACATAATGGTCGGATTTTTTGAAGAATGCTGGAGTATCAAAAAACGGAGTGAACATTCAGTCTATCTGGCCAGGGTATGTTGAGAGTTGAACGTACGAGTTGTCTAGGAAACATGACGGGTAGAGGCTGAGAAGAAAAGAATATTCAGAAACTTGGCAAGTGAGGGCTACTCTTTGCCTCGATTATTACTAGCCAGCTTTCAAACGGTCCTGCTAATAGGAATATTAGTCAAAGTGGGATGTCATGGGACCAGTCCTCTCATCAATCTTCATGACTCCGCCCCTTTCCCAGATCCACCATCCGTGGGCGCCCAGTCTGATCGGCAAGGGGTCTTCATGGTGAAAAATGCAAAACAAGCTGTGAATCTTAAGGCCAAACGACATGCGCAATTCTTTGGCCCTGACTCGGAATGGGCCACCAGCGCCAAATTTTTGAAAAAATATTATGAAAAGGAATCGCTGGTCCAAGAACGTTAGCCATTTTGTATGCTGAATTGGCCAAGGTCACTTTTCATTTTGCAAGTCTTGAAGCCCGCCAAGAATAAGGAATGGGGATTGATCAGGAGGATAATATGAAATCTCTTCATTGGATTCTCCGATGGTAGAGGCCGGGAAGAAAAGATCAGTCAGGCCGGTGGGTCTGTGGAAGGTCTCTCATGAAGCGGTCATTACCAACTGGGGTTCAGGGAGTCCTGCTAGTAGGATTATGGGTTTGTGTGGGGTGTCAGAGTCCTCACGCTCCTCTCGATCTTAATAGTTTTGACCCTTCCCAAGATCAACAGTTTATTGCCGACCAGTATCGTCGGCAGGCCGCACTCATGAAACAAACTGCCGAAGATTTGAAGATTAAGGCCGAACGTTATGCGCAACTTTTTGGTGCGGACTCGGAATGGGCTACCAGCGCCAAATTATTGGAGAAATTCTATGAGCAAGAAGCGCAGAATCGGGAACGTTTGGCCATCCTGCATGCGGAGGCAGGCAGGCTTCATCCTCACTCTCCGGATTTTGAAACGCGTTAGAGAATAGTGAAAGAGACGTTTGAGTCTCTCGCTAAGGAGGCCAATATGAAATCTCTTCCTCGGATTTTTCAATGGGTAGTCTTTGTCGGCGTTCTGTTATCCGTGGGTTGTGGGGTTTCCGTGAAGCCAGGGGAACGGGGGCTGAGATGGTACCCCTTATCTGAAGGTCTTATGAACGAGCCCCTTCAAAATGGATTTTACTGGCGAGCCTTCTGGAATGATATTTATGTCTATTCGGTTCAGTGGGGGAGCTTCACCGAGGAAGTGGATGCACTGAGTTCAGATGATTTGCAGGTGAATGTAAAAAGCGCGATTATCATCCGTCCCATACCGGAAGAAATTTATTTTTTGGCCCAAGAAGTCGGGCCTGATTGGTA